>CANOUM010000005.1 GCA_947570515.1 uncultured Clostridia bacterium | reverse complement strand
ATTCCCATCTGCTGCTTCATAAAAGCCAGACTGCGCCCTCGATAGCCGGGTGCGCTAATACGGGCCACCGTATGTTTAGCCCCCATCCTTTTCGCCAAAAAACAGCTTAGCATGTTAAGTTCATCTGAAGGCGTAAGCGCCAGAAAAAGCTCTGCCGTATCGGTATTGGCCTCCTCCAGCGTTTCACAGTCAATGCCGCTTCCACACACGGCCATCACATCATGCACGTTTGTAATATCTCCGATCACATCGGGATTCACATCCAGCACCGTTACATCATGTCCCTCCGCGACCAAACTGGCTAAAATCGTTGAACCAATCTTTCCACAGCCAACAATAATAATATTCATAAAGCACCTATCTTTCGACTTACCTTTCGTATGTCAAATATAAAAATTGTCTTTTCCAAGCATTACTGATCATAACGCATCTTCTTCAAATTTGCAACCATTTCAGAAACCTTTTCTTTTCATCACAGACGGCAAAGCAAAAGCTGCCCGCCTTTATCAACAAGCGTCAATAAAGACAGGGCAGCTTCGTATTGATATATGGATTGATTATTTATGCTTTACAGGTCTAAGCTCGATATAGCCTCGCTCTCCCCGGGGGCCCAGCTGAATAGCCGGATTCGCACTGTCCCAGACATACCCCAAAATCGTAGGATCATATCGGTCAGCTGCTATCTGCACAGCCTGAATGGCCTGCGCATAATCTTCCTCCGCATAAGGCTCTCCTTGAAACATCAAGTAATCTGCTTCCGGAAGTTCAATTACATCAAACCCCTCCGGAATCGGCCCCGCATAGTCCACGGCTACCTCTACACCCTGAACATAGGTAGAGGTTCCCGGCTTTTTATATTTCTCCGGCAGCCACATACACACCGGCTCGCCGCACAAAGAATCCATGCTAAGCAAAATTCCCCATACATCGCATCCCACTTCCGCACAATAAGGGAAATAATCCTCCGCTTTGATTCCTCGTTTAATAATGGCCTTTCTCTCCGGTTTGTGAACTTGCATAATAAAAATGTTTTGTAACTGATTCATATCGATTCCATCCTTTCTTGGCTCACGAAATTTCACACCGTAAGGCACAAACAGCGTGATCGGAACAGGCGCCTTAACGTACTGGCCTGGATTGCAGCCAAATTCGCGGGAAAAGGCTCTGGTATATGCATCTACACTGCCAAATCCCTGCTCCAGCGCCGCATCAATCACCCGGCAGCCCTCTTGCTTTAGCTGCTGAGCCGACTGACTGAGACGCAGACGACGAATATAGTCTGCAGGCGTCATCTCCAGATATTCGCGAAACAATCTGTAAGAATGCCAGGGCGAAAAAAGAGAAGCCTTTGCCAAATCAGCTAATGTAATTTTCTCTTTCAAATGCGCCCCGATATAATCCTGCATCCTCTGCACAGCCAATATTTGTTCCTTCATGCCATTCATCTCCTTTCGGATAAGTGTATTATACTTGATCCAAGTAAGATCCTTCTCGACTTTTTTTGCCATCCTGATCAGATGACGAGCCGCCGCTCTATATTTTATTCGCCAGCTTAAAAATCCAGGACTCTTTTACATGCACCGCGCTCTGCGGACAGAGCTCCTGACAGCAAAAACACCGAATACAGCTCCGATAATCCACCACCGGTTTTCTCAGCCGGCTGTTCTTCTCTCCTTCCCGGCGCTCCTTCATCACAATCACCTTCGCCGGACAATTCGCCGCACAATCTCCGCAGCCCACGCAGCGTCCCAAATCAAATTTCACCTTAGGCCGCAGCAGTTTCATCCCAATCTTTGGCAAAAATCCGCCCTGCGACAAATCGGTATGGATATGCTCCGGCATCCGAAAATCCCGAACCGTAAATTCCTCCGGCGTATCCCCCTTTGTCTGCACGGCGCACGGCGCCAAGTTCCTCATGGCAGCTGCTCTTAGCGTCGGCACCTGCTGCTCGCCAAGGCCAATCAGTCCCGCGGCTACCATATCCAGTTCATAAGGACTCGCTGATGCCAATACAGCGCCAATTTTACGCGGCGAGCCGCTGGTCGGACCATCGCCCTCCATTCCCATAACAGCATCCATAAATGATAAAACCGGCCGCCTCGCCTCGCAAATATCAATCAGTGCATCGGCAAAGTCCTCCATTTTAGGCATCCGCACATGATATTCCGCTTTCATCGTTCCGGGAATCGTACCAAACATATTTTTTACTGCGCCGGTATATGTCATCATCCCATGTGTTTTAAGCTTGCACACCGAGATGACCTTATCCGCCTCCTGACTCATGGCCGTTACGGTGAGATTCTTGAGCCTGTTTCCGGCCACGCCGGAAAGCTGCACGCTCTCTGTATTGAAGCTGAGCTTAGCTCCGCTTTCTTCGGCTGCCTGCTGCATGCCTGTGATTTTATAGATGCGGCGCAGCATGGCGGTGTTGAAGGGGCCTCCGGGGCTGTCCCCTATGATGACGCAGCATCCATATTCTTTAAGTCGTTTTGCCAGCGCTGCTACAAAAGCAGGGTGCGTGGTGGCTGCCAGCTCCGGACCTTTGCCCATGACCAGATTCACTTTAAGCAGTACGGTCTCGCCTTTTTTTATATAGGGCGCAAAACCGCCGATATCCTCTATGATCTCTGAAAGTGCTCGTTCGATCATTTCTGTCTGATAATTTTCACATCGATGAATGGTGACCATCGCAGCCATATACCTCCAGCATTTGTTTTGTATAGACGCCCGGCGCCTCATAGGTGATCAACGGAGGCTGAACGCGCAGCTCTGTCCCTCCTTGCCGTACCGCTTCTATCAGCACCTGCGCCGGCTCCTTATCTATATACGGGTGCACCATCTGCAGGCGCTTGGGTTCAAGCGATACACGCCGCAGCTCACTGAAGATCTCGCTCAGCCGCTGCGGACGATGCACCATGTACAGCCGTCCCCGGCTGGGCAGCAAATAAGCCGCCGCTTCTATGACATCGCGCAGTGTACAGCAGATCTCGTGACGCGCAATCTGCACGGCCTCCGCTTTGCTGGTCAGTCCATGATCTGCCTTCATATACGGTGGATTGACCGTGACTACCTGAAAGCTCTGCGCCTTAAACAGCTGACGAATGCTTTTCACATCTCCCTGCTGCACCTGTACCCGGTCTTCGATTTGATTCAGCTGCATGCTTCGCCGCGCCAGATCTGCCATCTCCGGCTGTAGCTCCAGCGCTGTATACTGTGCCTTGGGATAGCGCGCCAGCATCAAAATAGGCACAACTCCGCTCCCGCTGCACAGATCCATCACGGCCTCTCCCGGCTTAGCCTTGGCAAAATCGGCCAGCAATACTGCATCCGTTCCAAAACAAAAGCGGTCCGGATCCTGAATGATCCGGTAGCCGCCTCGCTGTAATTCATCAATTCGTTCCATATTCGTACCCTTTTAAAACTCTTTTTCCAGCTCTTTGAGCTGTTTCTGATCCTCTTTGTCCATATATTCCTGATTTTGTTTGCGGCCTCTGCGCTTTCTGATGATCTTAATCTCATCCAGCGGAAACTCCGTAATGAGCACATCACCCTTTTCCTGTGTAACGCCTACTTTAATCAGCTGGCGCAGCACATTCACATGCAGTACCTCGCCTTCACCGCTGGGCGTCTGCACCAAATCACCCTCATCCGGCAGCTTTTTATTCAGCTCTTCATAGGTGCTTTCTTCATATTTTAAGCAGCACATCAACCGGCCGCAGGTTCCTGAAATTTTAGTTGGATTCAGGGAGAGATTCTGATCTTTGGCCATCTTAATCGATACCGGCGCAAAATCTGAAAGGAAAGATGCGCAGCAATACGGACGGCCACAGATCCCGATGCCTCCGCCCATCTTCGTTTCATCCCGCACGCCGATCTGACGCAGCTCAATGCGTGTTCTGAACAGCGCCGCCAAATCCTTAACCAGCTCGCGGAAATCCACGCGTCCATCTGCCGTAAAATAAAACAAAATCTTATTGCCGTCAAAGGTATACTCCACCTCTACCAAATTCATATCCAGATGATGTGCCTTGATTTTCTCCAAGCAAATATCAAAAGCCTCTTTTTCAGCTGCCATATTCTTGGCATAGGTTTCTTTATCCTTCTCTGTTGCCTTTCGCAGCACATTCCGAAGAGGTGCCACAATGTCTTCTTCCGCCGCGAGGCGCGGCTCCGTCACTACCAGTCCGTACTCAATGCCCCGCATCGTCTCTACGATCACATACTCGCCCTTCTGAATGCGGTATGCGCCTGGATTAAAATAATAAATTCTGCCTGCGTGCCGAAAGCGAACTCCTATTACCGTAGTCAAAATAATCCTCCGTCTATTTCAAAATCATCAATAAGCAATCAATCGCTAATGCCGGGTTGGCATTCGCCTTTAGCTTTTTATCAATCTCCAAAATCGTCTCCACGATTTGGATGAGCTGTTCATTCGAATAGTAAGCGGCCAAGCCGCCAATTGTTTTTATCTGATCGGTACACAGAAGGCGCTGCAAGTCGCCTGTTTCCTGATATACCAATATATCTCGATACCAGACAAGCATAAATGAAAACAACTTGTCATATGCCGATTTATATTTTTCCCATAACTGCTGCCCGCGCATCACTTCAAGCTCAGAAACCTCGGGAATACGCGTCAAAAATTCGAATACTGCCTGCCTGATTTCCTCAAACTCTTCATTTTCGCACAGCTGCAACGCTTGTCCCGGCGCCCCTTGGGCAAAGGCTGCTGCTATATTAGCTTTTTCTTTCGGCACTCCCCGCCTTTGCAGCCAGCTGCCAATCAGCGCTTGATCAATTGGCTGCAAGCTGATCTTGACGCAGCGAGACAAAATAGTGGGCAAAAAAGAGGCGCTACTCTCCGCGAGTAATATAATGATGCCGTACGACGGCGGCTCTTCGAGCGTCTTAAGCATCGCGTTCTGTGCTTCCATCGTCAGCTTATCAGCTGCTTCTATGATGTATACTTTGCGAGTACTGTCATAAGGACGAACATTGATATCTTTGATCAGCTCTTCCCTGATCTGCTTAACGGAAATACTGTTTTTATCTCCAGCCGGCCCAATTCTCTTTACATCCGGATGATTGCGGTGATCAAAACTGCGGCAGGAAGCGCACTTTCCACAGCTTTCGCCTTCTTCGTTTTTATGCTCGCAAAGCAGCGCTTTGACAAATGCATCCGTCAGCATCTTTTTTCCTATGCCGCGAGTACCTTCCAGCAGGTATGCATGTCCCAGCTGCCCGCTCACAATCGCCGCCTTCAGATGAGCCTTCGGTCCTTCATGTCCCAATATAGCAGAAAAAGAGGCTCCCTCTCTGCTCATTTGATCAGCCATCGGGAGCCCCTCCTTTTAGAATCAGAATTTGTGGAACTGTTCAACATCAACTACAAATACAGTTGCGCCGCCGGCCGTTACTTCGATTGGATACGGAACATATCCTTCTGCGGTTGTTGTATAAGGTTGATTGGCAATGGTCATCTGCTTGACCGTCTGGCACTTCTCGTGAATGATCTGCAAAACCTGATCCAGCTTATCAGCTTCTACACCGACCAAGATCGTTGTATTGCCGACCCGAAGGAATCCTCCTGTACTGGCCAACTTGGTTACCTGGAAATTGTTCCGGTTTAACGCTGTGGTAAGTTTCTGAGCATCTTCGTCATGAATGATCGCTAATACAAGTTTCATTTTGATTCCTCCTTATAAAATAAAGGTGATATATATTTAGAATCGCTCACGATCTGGCCTTTGCCAGTTTCTGTACGCGTTTCAAAATATCTTGATGAACTATCTGCGGATCCCGTGCGCCGTCAATCAGTACAATTCGTTCAGGATATCGATGCGCTAATGCCAAATACCCTTCATTGACTCTTCGATGAAAGATCTCTTGCTGCTGCTCCATCCGATCCAGGCTTCCTTTTTGCTTTTTCTTTCTGCGAAGCCCTTCTTCATAATCAATATATACCATAAATGTTGCATCCGGTTCCAAACCTCCGGTCGCAAAACGGTTAATTGCTTCGATTGTTTCAATGGTCATGCCCCGGCCTATCCCCTGATAAACCAAGCTGGAATCCAGAAAACGGTCTAACAACACGATACTGCCTTTTTCCACTGCCGGTTTGATCTTCTCCGCCACATGCTGTGCTCTGGATGCGGCATATAAGAGTGCTTCCGTCATCTTATCCATCTCAGCATACTGCGGATCCAAAATCACATCGCGAATGGCTTCACCAATAGCAGTGCCACCGGGCTCTCTGCTTCTGACTACCGGATATCCCTCTGCCAAAAGCGCTTGCTCCAGCATATCCAATTGCATTGTTTTGCCGGAACCATCCGGTCCTTCCAGCGTAATCAGTAACCCCATTGCTTCACTACCTCATAAAATATATCTTGCTGCGCTTCAGTACCCAGTTTCTTCGGAGTTGGCTGCGAAGCATCCAACTCGTAGCGCAGCACA
Source organism: uncultured Clostridia bacterium (assembly GCA_947570515.1). Lineage (GTDB taxonomy): Bacteria > Bacillota > Clostridia > Lachnospirales > Bianqueaceae > CALWPV01. The sequence goes on along the minus strand of CANOUM010000005.1, from coordinate 20,262 downwards.
ATCACTTGACTCACCAAATATATCTTGCTGCGCTTATTATACCATAGATCATTTTGTTTTTCAAGCAAAACCCTTTGTAGCTCGATCGTAAATCACTCTTCAAACTCGCTCGTCTTGTAATATTTCTGTAACATTTTTTTATTTATTATTCATATTTCAGCGCGGAATCCATAATATTTTTATGCTATCATACAGCAGTTTAATGTATCATTTATTTAGTTTAGGAGGAAAGACCATGGTTCAGCAATTTCGCGAAAATTTCCAAAAATGCCTTAGTATCTACCGTCAAGAAATCGCTTCTAATGCCTTTCTTCTGTCTCTGATCGGTCCGTTTTACGGACTTTGCGATTACAATGTATACGAAGACTGGAAGCTCTCAAGCGATATGCGCTATTTTGAAGCCTCCAATCTCATATATGCTTTAAAAAACACGGAGGGACTGCCAGCCGATCTGGTTCAGCTAGCAGATGACTTTCAAGAACAAGGTTACGAAATTAACAGCAGTCCTGACTTTGCAGAAGAGACAGTGAAAGAACAAATTAAATTTATCTATACGATTTTACGAGGTGAGGCGATCATCCCACCCGTTTCTTCGGAAGATACTGAAACACAGGCATAAAAAATGCTTCCAAAAGTTAAAACAATACCTTAACTTTTGGAAGCATTTTTATATCTACCTTCTAAGCTACCTACTTTTAACTGCATACATATTCTATTGATGTTTTCAATATTTCATGCATGCAATTCTTCTATTGCATGCATGTCTTTAGTTCATTTTCAGAAAAACCTGTATGCATTTTCGGCTATTGCGTACAAGGTGCTCTCTCATTTCTATCCCTACCTGTACGCATTTGGCAAAACTGCATACAGGTTTCTCTGTTTTTTTACTTTGCACTAGCATGCAATCTTGACACTGCATGCTAGTAAAGTCCAAATTAATACCCCTATCTGTATGCAACTCGACCATTCGCTCTTGTTTTTAAAAAACAATTATGCTACATTAAATGCATTCCCCTGCAGGGTAACACAGAGGTCTATTATGAATCTACAAAATGAACATGAATTAAAACTTCTTTTGCATCAATTCCTTAATCTGGGTGAGGCGCTCCTTGCTAATGGCGCTGAAATCAGCCGTGTCGAGGATACACTCACCCGCCTTGGTCTTGCCTATGGCGCTAAGCGCATGAATGTATTTGTCATCACCTCCAGTATGATCATTACCATGATTTTTCCTGACGGCTATGAGCTCACACAAACCCGCCGCATTCTGAGCGCCGGCAGCTCTAACTTCACTAAACTCGAAGCGCTCAATTCGTTAAGCCGCGATTGCTGCAGTGCTCCCAAGCCTCCTAAGGAACTGGAAAAGGCACTGACTGCCCTTGATGCCACGCCCCCCTCAAGGCTTCGTTTTTATCTTGGCAGCGTTTTAGCGGCAGGCAGTTTTTCTATTTTTTTCGGCGGCACTCTCGTAGACGGCTTGGTAGCTGCCTTATTTGCATTTCCTCTCTGCTTTTTGCAAGAACGCCTCCCCGCTCTCTGTTCCAGCCGTGTGATTTACAATTTTCTGATTTCCTTGCTGATCGGCCTGGCGCTTTGCGGCTGTGCCGCCTTATTTCCATCTCTTCACATTGACAAGCTGATAATCGGCGATATTATGCTGCTCATTCCCGGAATCGCTATGACCAATGCGGTACGCGACATTTTAATCGGTGATACAATTGCCGGCATCATGCGTCTGGTAGAGACGCTTCTTTGGGCCGGCGCACTGGCCTGCGGCTTTATGATCGCGATCATGCTCATTTAAGGGGAGGATGCTTATGAATGAAATTTTGATACAGCTGATCACAGCTTTTACGGGGTCTCTCGGATTTGCCCTGCTATTTCATCTGCGAAGGCGCTTGCTGGCCTGCGCTTCTTTGGGCGGTCTGCTCACCTGGGCCGTTTATCTGGCTGCTGAACAGATGCTCAACAATATTTTTATCGCATGTCTGCTTGCCTCTGCATTCGCAGCGCTTTACAGCGAGATTTTAGCTCGCCTTTTGAAGGCTCCGGCAACGGTCTTTTTTATCCCTACCATTGTCCCTCTCATTCCTGGCAGCACGCTGTACTACACGATGCATCATGCGGTACAAAATGATTGGCTGCAGGCAAAAGCCTACGCCTTTTTGACCCTGCAGTATACGCTTTCTATTGCCATTGGCATTAGTTTTATATGGGCTCTGTTTTATATGCTGCGCAAAATCAAACAAAGCCTACGATAAAAATGCATCCAAATTTGCCTGCATTTGTTTGGCCAGCGTCTCCGGCGTCTGGCCTTTTTGATTGGCGGCGTACGTCAGATTTTCCATCAGCACCGCCGGAATCTGCGTTAATTCCATATGCTCTTTTTGCATAGCCCATGCAACCGCCCCAATACCGTCCGTCTCCACAAACAACCGATCCTGCGGAATCTCAGTCAGCATCTGCCGCTGCAGCAAGCCGCCCGCCTTGCACAGCTGCGCTGTATCCGGCCCTAACGTAAAATAACAGTCCAGTGCCATATACCGCTTCAGTGTTTTCTCTGATCCGGAATACCAATGCACGCATATCTTCTCCGGGAACCCTTGCATCAAATCCGCAATCCGCTCCTCCTGCCCCTTCGTATGCAGAATAACCGGCTTTTTCTGATCCGCGGCCAGCTGCAGCTGCTGTTCCAGCATTTTCTGCTGCCGCTGCAGTGAAACGCGGCACCACACACTATCCATGCCGATTTCTCCAACGATATCACACTGCTCCAGTGCTGTCCTGCACTCCTGGGTCGTATACCGATCCGCATACCATGGATGAAGGCCAAAGCTAAACAAAAGCTCTGGCCTCTCTTTATACGCCTGCATAAACCGCCATTCCTCCGGCGTACCGCTTGAAAAACAGGTGACGAGACCGCTTTGCTTACGCAGCCTTAGCTCCTCGTCTGCCTGCGGCTTTAAAAACGCATTTATATGCGCATGCATATCAATAAGCATCATCCTGTACGCCCTTCCCTGCCTGAATGATCTGATAAATTTCTGCCCGCAGCGCCCCCTGCGCATACAGCCAATTTCGATCCCGCTTCGTTTGCGTAATCCCAATTTCCCTTCGAATTCCTTCTCCCGGCTCTCCCAGAATCAGAATCCGATCCGAAAGATAAATTGCCTCGTCTGTATCGTGCGTAACCAGCAAAATGGTCTTTTTTAAATTGCGGCGAAGCTCTTGAAGCCAGTCCTGCATGCTGCTGCGCGTAATCACATCCAGTGCGCCAAATGGCTCATCCAGAAGATAAATATCAGCCTCGCACAGCGTTGTTCGCAAAAAAGCCGCCCGCTGGCGCATCCCTCCCGACAGCTCATGCGGATATTTCTCTTCACAGCCCTGCAGCCCAAAGCGCCGCATCTGCTGCCTGGCCTTATCCTTCATTTTCTCCTTCTGATGATGAATTTCACCATAAAGACACACATTATCCAAGATCGTTCTCCACGGCAGCAGCAAATCACTCTGCGGCATATAGGCAAACTGACGGCTAATCCCTTCGATCCTTGCTCCATCGATTTCTATTTTGCCGCTCTGCGGCTTTAAATTGCCGGCCAGCACATTGAGCAGCGTCGATTTTCCGCAGCCGGATGGCCCCAAAATGCTCACGAACTCTCCGTCCCGTACTGCAAAAGAGAGATCGCGCAGAACCGTCTGATCTTCATAAGAAAAACATAATCTAGATATGTTTAGTTTCATTATTTCCCCAAAAACTCATTCGTATAGCATTCGCCGGCCGGAATTGTCTGCTGAATGACGCCGTACTCCTTCAGGAATGCACTGTAATGATCCCAGACTTCATCCTTCATCATGCCCCACACCTCAGTATCTTCCATATATTTGTCCGCCAGATACGTCTGGGATTTTTTGAGCATTGCAAGATCATATGCAGATGCATACGAATGCAGAATTTCAGCGCATCCCTCCGGGTCGGCCATGGCATCGCGGTATCCCTTTTCCGCTGCCCGCAAAAAGGCCTCGATCATTTCCGGATCGCGTTCGATAACGGCATCGCTCGTAATAATGATCGGCGTATAATAATCCAGCCGCTCATCCAGCTGCCGGCATTCCATATAATTTAGCTTAACGCCGTTCATTTCAGCCATCACACTGTCCCAGCCTTCAAAAAACCACATAATATCGCAGCTTTTCCCCAGCGCCTCAAAACCACTGCCATCGGAAATGACCATATTCAGTTTAGAAAAATCCTTGCCTTCCTTCGTCATGCAGGCCTCGAGCACAGCAGATTCACCCGGCCCGGCCCAGCCGGCATAGGTTTTCCCCTCAAAATCTGCCGGCGACGTAATCCCGCTGTCAGCCAGCGTCACAAAGCCAGACGTATTATGCTGAATAATGGTCGCGATCGCCTTCACCGGCAGCGGATCCTCCGAGGTCAGCGCAATCGTCACATCCTCCTGATAGGCAATACCAAACGTGCCCTTCTCCTGCGCGATCAGCGTAGCCGTCGCTCCCTCTGTCGGCTCAATAATCTCCACATCCAGCCCTTCAGCCTCATAATATCCCCGCTGCAGCGCCACATACATACCCGTATGGTTCGTATTCGGCACATAATCCAAAATAACCGTAACCTTTTTCAGTTCCTGATTCTGCTTACTCTGCTCTTCCGTCTGCGCATCGCCGCAGGCAGTCAGCGCCAGCAGCGCCGCCAAGAGCAGCGCCATAACTCTTTTCCACTGATTTTTCAACTTTTTTCCCTCTTTTCATTTGATAGATTTATATATATTAACCCCGCCGCCGAGCGGGAAGCACGACGCAGCCTATTGCCTTGACCAAACCATTCATGAGCAGGCTTAATAAGATAATCATCATGACGCAGGCAAACACCCGATCCAGCATATAGCCATTTTTTGCCCGGATCAAATAATACCCAAGACCGCTCTGCGAGGCAATCCATTCTCCAACTACCGCACCGCTGATGCTGTAGGTAGCCGCCACTTTTAGGCCGGATAGCAGCGATATCATCGCTGATGGAATCTTTACAATTCGATATAGCTGCCATCTGGAGCCGCCATACGCACGAATTAGATTCAAATACCCCTCTTCCATCTGCCCCAGTCCATCGCTAAAACTGATCACAATGGGAAAAAAGCACATCAGCACCACCGTCAGGATTTTTGGTGCAGAGCCGAATCCCATATAAATGATAAAAATAGGTGCGAGCACAATGACGGGTACCGTTTGCGTAACTATCAGTATGGGATATACGCACTTTTTAAATAAGGGGGCGGCATCCATCCAGATTCCAACCAAAATACCAATCACAAAGGAAATCCCCATACCAACCAACGCCTCTGCGGCTGTTACGCCGGCATGGCGCAGCAGCTCCGGAAATTCTTTGATAAATGCGCTAAATGCTGCGCTTGGCGAGGGCAGCACATAGAGCGGAATATCGGCAATCCTCACGGTCATCTCCCATATCACCAGCAGCCCCAGTATGACCAAAACCGGCGCCGCTTTTGTCAGTTGCTTCATGGATCTATACTCTCCTGTCTGATTTTTCCATTAAAAAACCGATGCGTCTCAACTGGGCGCATCGGCATATATACAGCATATGATAACCTGCAACGGCGCCTTTTATGTGCCATTTGCATGCATCACGTTTCATTACCATATTTTCCTGCGCCAGTATTATCTGTATCAGGTTCAAAGGGTCAAAACCTTATGGTTTACTCTCAGGCCTTCGGCCTCCCCATTTTGTTTTATTATACGTCAGATAAAAGTCATATGCAAGCTTTTTATTTTTGATACATCAAATTTTGATGTATCAAATTGCCAATCTTTGGATAGGCTATCACCATACTAAAATATGGAGGTAAAGATAAATACCATGTTTGAAATGACACCTTTTGAAAAAAGCTATCGTAGTTTATTCAGCCGCAATCCCTTCGCTGATCTTGAAAAGAACTTTTTTGGTAATCTAAATAGTATCGGAGAATTCCAAACCGATATTCAGGATCAGGGCGATTCCTTCCTGCTGGAGGCCGATCTGCCCGGCTTTGATAAAAAGGATATTCAGGTGGATGTACATCATCATCGCCTGACCATCAAAGCTACGCGGCGTTCCCAGCAAGAGCAGCAAAACGAAAAAGGCGGCTATCTGCGCCGCGAGCGCACCTATGGCTCATTTAGCAGAAGCTTTGATATCGACGCCATTCAGGAGGATCAAATCTCCGCTTCCTATGCCGATGGCGTGCTGCGTCTGACTCTGCCCAAAAAACAGGAAGCTCTGCCTGCTTCTCATCAGATCGAGATTCAATAATTACAAAAAAGGCAGCACGGAAGAGAGGCTTTGCCTTTCGCGCTGTCTTTTTTATTGATTTGATAAACGAAAATCTTCTTATCTTATTTTCCTGTGAGAACATCGGAAATCGACCGTCTTCCTTTTTCACCAAAATCATCTGCTACATTTTCAAAATCATATATCAATAAATTTTCCTTGTTTCGTTTAAGCTCATTGATTGTGCGGCCGGATTTGTCAAAAACCCCTGTTGGAGCAGTTTGATACGGATGAATACTGTTTACTGACATTGTATATGTTACGTTTTCAACAGCTCTGGTTCTAATGTGCGATTTTATGAGCGCATACCGTTCGATGTCATCGCTATCTGCCACATCATAAAACAGTATAATATTTAATGCTGTATTCTCACGATACAATTCTCTAAAATATTCCGGATATCGTACTTCAAAGCATATTCTGACGCCTATTTTTATGCCGTCAATTTTAAATATGCCCTTTTTATTACCTATAGTAAAATTATCTTGATCCCATCCCCACAAAGCTCTCTTATAGTAATTTTCTGTTGTCCTATCAGGCGATATGAGCCTTGCGCTGTTGTAATATTTATTTTGCTCTTTTGTAATTGTACCAACAAGAATATACATATTGTATTTTTTCGACATTTTCTCGATTTCCCGATATGCCGCATCTAACTCTTCAAAATTAACAGCCGCCGCAGATTTTATATCTCGAGGCGGATATCCTGTCAACGCACACTCCGGAAAAACCAACAACCGGATATTCTGACTCGCTGCCTCTTCAATTCCTCTACGCACAGCGCAAAAATTATCTGCAATACTTGAACCAACAGCAAATTGATAGGCACCTATTCTCAAATCCATATTCCTCCTCAAATTGTATGCTTTATATTCTATCTCCTAATATAGTCAAGTAATTCTCCAGTCTTTCACTCACATATCTTGCAAACAATTTTTTCATTGCTCCTATGTTATGTTTGACATGATATTCATCAAAAGCATTATAATAGGCAAGTCGAAACTGTCATTTACGCTTTCCGCCCGCCGACAGTTCAAGGCGGATGTGGGAGCGGCGGTATTTCTTTTTCGCATACCGCAGACGTGTACGGCGTAAAGCCGCCTTTCAAAATTCTGTGAAGATATGTAATTGGTTGTGATTCTCTTAAAAGAGTATTTCATTATACATCTGCAAACTTCTGTTTATCAATACTTTCCGTAAAAGTTTTTGAATATTTCTCGAAGAATGCGGGAATACTATATAGTTTGACCGTTGAATAGAGCTAATGGGCAAAAGAAAACCGCCGCTATGGTTTTACCCATACTCGGCGGTCTACATAGTTTCATTAGCGTTCCTGTCTTTGAATGACGGTTATCTGTAAATCCTTGGCATTGATGAGCGTTTCCTGCTTGCACTTCGGACAGTAAAGGGGAAAGTTTTTCAACTCGGTATTTTCCCGTATTTGCAACCTTGTTTTGTTTCCGCAAACAGGACAGCGTATCCATTCTGTTTTGTGCATATTAAACTCATTTCTTGTCAGCATAATGTATCCTTATTCTCCTACAAGCAAATTATGGGGTGCAATTTTTTTGACTTTTAGCGATAGCAAGCACGCCATAGCGAACGATAAAAGAATAAGTCCAATACCCCCAAACACGCTGAACGCAACGGGGATTGCAAAAGTACACTTTACAATACCGAGCGAACTGAAAAACAGAGCCATGAGCGAATTGATAACCAAACAGCTTACGATCATTCCTACGACGGTGGAAAGAATAATTGTAGGCATAAACGATAATGCTGTTTGCAGAATAAGCTGCTTTGTGGTAAATCCGAGTGATTTTAATATTCCGTAATCTTGCTTTTTGTTATTTAGCATTGTACGAACAAGCAAATATAGTACAAACGCTATAATAATTGCGGAAAGCACAAGGATTGCAATAACGATCATTGTTATAAGATCGACATAAACACTACTTGCGCTGTCAATCGCTGCCTTAAAGTTTATAACGTTGTTTACATTGCCGGCGAATAACTTTTGCATTTCTTCGCCCCAAGCATCAATGTCGGTATTTGCGGCAAGGTTGATATTATAAGTTGCATTTTGCAGAGTACCGAAACGCTCATACCCCTGTCTTGTGAAAAGGCAATCCCTGCCAAGGTTGTTGGCCATTTGCGTAAGCCCGCAAATAAGATATTTTTCCGTTTTACCGTTTGCGGTAATCTCGATCTCATTGCCTACGTTTAAGCCTTTTTCCCTTGCGTATTTTGCACCTATGGCAATCTCGTTATCGTATTTTGGGAACCTGCCTTTGTACATAACATTTTGGTTATTCACCTTTGAAAAATCGTCGCAAATTACTGCTATAAGTTCCGTGCCGCCGACGTGCGATACAGCTATATTATTGCAAAGATAAACTTTTTCTACACGGCTGTCGTTATTTAACTTCTCTAAAAAATCATTTTCAATTTCGGTCTGTACGTTGATCGTGCTATCCGACGATTCGCCCATGACCAGATTTATAAACGGTGTCATATCTGTAATGACATTTTCCGTCATTAGCCCTGAAAACACAACGATAAGCGACAGCACAAGCATTGTAATACAAACTGTTATATTATGCTTTACGCCCGAAAGCGTAGTCTTAAGTGCAAGGGCAAGATCTAATGGCGCTTTCGTCTTTTCAAGCGGAATGTGATTTTTCTTGAAATTGTGCGTTTGCGCTCCCGAACGCAAGGCAAGTATAGGTTCAATTTTTTTAATTCTGCGTGCGGCAAGCCAAACGGAAAGCGCAACAGTTCCGCCCAATATCAGTAAAGACAGCAGAAGCGGCAACGGGAGAAAGTAAATTGCATACGGAATGCCCGTTTGCGAGATCATCATTACGTTTATTACGGGGAATACGCAATATGATAATGCCGTGCCGACAATCGCCGTAATTAAAGTCAGCACTAAAAATTGCAATAAAAACGAACAAATGAGTTGCTTTGACGTATAGCCTACGGCTTTAAGCGCACCAAGATTTTTCATATTGACTTGAATATAATTGACGATATTCGATACCAATACGACTACGGCGATAAGTAAGACAAAGAAAGCCATTGCCGCTATGATTGTAGCGCAAATCATTTGCGAAACATAGCGTCCCTGCGACACAATATCGTAACAACTGCCCATCATAGGTGTATCCGGAAAATGTTCAGAAACGGCAGCCTTTAGCGTTGCCTGATAATTGAGGTTATCCGATTTATCGTGTAAACGCACAGAACAAAGCGTTGACTGCGGCGCAAATCCACTTTCTTCAAGTTCGGAATATTTATCTTCGGTAAGTATGATTTGCGTTAAGGCACAATTATGTGATCCCATCATAATGCTGTTGAAAAAGCCGCAGACTGTGTAAACTGCTTTATGACTGCCGATAGAAATTTCAATCTGTTTGCCTACGTCAACATCGCCTGTTTTGTACAGCATAGGCAAATAGACACCGCTTGCAACATTACCGTCTTCGACAATTTCTACTTTGCCGATGGTGCGGGTAAGAGCGGTATGCTTATCCATAAAAACAAATTGTTGGACCATCTCGCTACCATTATACGGTAACGTGCCCGCTATATACAAACATTTATCCAATCTGTATTGCTCAACGCGGGTATCATCTTCAAGTGTTTGTGCTAAAAATTCTTTAACAGCACCATCGTTATCATTAACCGCAAGGGTAACGTGTTCGGCATTGAGTTTATCGTGGTAACGCACGAAGTTGGCGTGATAGTCCATAGACAACATAAGCCAAAGATTAAAAAGCAAAGATGCAAGTAAAATCAGTACAACAAAGGCAACAGCCTGACCTTTGGCTTTTCGTATATTGGAGCGGACAATCAGAAAAATTTTTCTCATTTTACCACCCCATATCTTTCAAGAAGGAGGAAAGTTTTTCGTGCCTTTCCTTGTCGTCGGGTACATACTTGCCCAATTCGCATTCTCCCAAAATCACGCCGTCCTTCAAGTAAAGAATACGGTTGCCACGCCGGGCAGAACGCATATCGTGCGTCACCATTACCACACTTTGCCCCTGTTCATTGAACCTTGTCAAAGTGTCTAAAACATCAAGCCCAGTTTTGCTGTTGAGTGCACCTGTGGGTTCATCGGCAAACAGAATTTCCGGTGCATTGATCAGCGCCCGAACGATCCCCACACGCTGCGCTTCCCCGCCGGAAAGCTGCGTGGGAAACTTCATTTGTGTATCTTCGGAAATATCCACCGCCGCAAACAGTTCTTTTGCTTTTGCCACAATCTCTTTTTTATTTTTGTTTACGAGAAGTCCTGCGGAAAGCACATTGTCCATAACGCTCATTCCATCAATGAGATAGATCTGTTGGAACACAAATCCGCAATGGTCACGCCGAAATACGGCAAGACCATCCTGTGACAATTCGGATATCATTTTATCCCCAAATGTAATCGTACCAAGCGTAGGGGTGTCCATTCCCGATAGGGCATACAAAAGCGTGGACTTTCCCGCCCCGCTCGCCCCCATGATAACGGTAAAATCACCCTTGTAGAGCTGTAAATCAATATTCTTTAGAACATGCTGCATGACGCCGCCGTTTGAAAATGATTTACTCAATTTTTCAGTTTTTAATAAAGTTTCTTTCATACGGTAAGCCTCCTTTTTTACATGTTCTATTTTACTTATCCAATTCTTAACTGTCTTTATGCAATCCTTAAATATCCCTTAAATCGTACTGCTGAGAGCAATCCAAACGGTCGCTTTCAAACCGCTTTGCCCGTTTTCAAGTTCCAGCCGTCCCCTCATCCTTTCCATACAGGAATCGGCGATATACAGTCCCAAGCCTGCGCCGTCAATACCCTGCGTATTGCTTCCACGCTTAAATTTTTCTTTCAGAAGCGGCAGTTCCGATTCGCCGATACCCCCGCCGTAATCTTCAATACAAACCGTAAGATACTTATCCTCCATACCTATCGTTACATTGATGTTTGTATCGGCATACTTATAGGAATTAGCAAAGATATTATCCAATACCTGCTGCAAGCGCAGCTTATCTGCAAACAGCATACAGGCAGGAACAGTAGGTACTTCCGCTCGGTGCAGATAATCGGCATTTTGAAGTAAAATCCGCAGTTCCTCGCTTTTCAAATCTGTTGGCGTTACCGAAAGCTCATGAAGCTCCTCCAGTGTGGCAGAAAATAAATTGGTAACCAATGTGTTGATTTGATCGGCTTTCTGAATAATCTGCCTATAATTCTCCTTGTTTTTTTCGTCCGCCGCCAATGCCACCCCTACCTCAGAAGCAGCCTTGATACTTGCGGTGGGTGTTTTAATGTCATGGGACAGCTTTGCCACAAGTTCCTTTTTGCTTGCATTGGCTTTTGACTCAGCCATTCTTGCTTTTTTGAGTTCGGAACGCATTATATCAAAGCTCTCCGTAAAAGCCCCAAACAGATTGTGCCGATCCATTTCAAGTGGGATATCCAAATTACCTCCCGCAATGCGTTGTGCAAAATTTCTCAGCTTATGAAAAGGCTTTATCACAGTGCGTCGCAAATAGAAATAATATGCCGCTCCGATACCGCATTGCAGAACAATTACCGCTATAACAGCAAAAATAGCGGTTTGTTTTTCGGTTTGAAAAGTCAATGAATCGTCATTGTAAACAATGAGCTTTCCTACAACTGAGTTATCAATCTCTATGTCAAGAATGGTGTCCTTATGGCTGACAGCCGTATTTATGCTATCGCTGAGTCCCGGTTTCGTTCTATACAGGACTGCTCCGTCGGAATCGATAACAACATAATCGAGCGTCCAGTGATTGCTGTGGGCTTCTAAAGAGTTCCAATCATTTTGTACCGTCTGTATGATTTCATTGACTGTTACCGTGTCCTGCAAATGCTCTGTCTTTGGATATGTAAACCAAATGAGAACGGCGAGTTCCGCCACCAAAGTAATAAGCAGTCCACCGAAAAGAATACGACCTCTCATTGCTTTCCCCCGTTGAATTTGTAACCGTCACCCCAAACAGTGAGGACATATTCGGGATTACTCGGTTCACGCTCAATCGCTTCACGAATTTTACGGATATGAACATTGAGCGTGCTGTCGCCTGTAAATTTATCTTCCCAAACCTTTTCAAAAATTTCTTGTTTTGTAATCAACCGACCTGCGTTTTGCATCAGATAAGAAAGCAGCTTAAATTCCAGCGAAGTCAGCTTTACCGGAATCTGATTAACAAAAATCTGTCTTGCATTAAAATCGACACACAAATCCCCATCATCATATTTTTCATTCTCTTTACCTCCGTATCGTTTCAGTACCGCCCTGACCTTTGCAAGTAAAACGCTTAGTGAATACGGCTTTTGAATATAATCGTCACCGCCGATACTCAAGGCGACAATTTGATCATCTTCACTTGTCCGAGCAGATATAAACAATATAGGAATTTCCGTAGTTACCCGTAGCTCCTTGCAAAGTGCAAAGCCGCTGCCATCACCAAGATTTATATCCAGCAAAAGCAGCTTTGCAGTATTTTCCTTAAAAAAATCTCTGCAATCTGAAACACTGTATGCAATCGCCGTTGTAACATCAAACAGATTAAAGTATTCTGCGGTACTGTCTGCAAGCAGTTTTTCGTCATCTATAATTAAACAATCGTATGTCATTTGGTGTCTCCTTTTCAAAAAAACTAAGTAATCTTTCGTTTTGCAATTTACGGTTTCTTTCTGCGACCGTCTACCGGTCTTTCTGCACTTTTGGGAATCAGCCAAGTATTTCCCATTTTGACAGCGCCTTTAATTCGATCTGCATTACAATACTGTAATACTCGCCGATCCGATATTCCCCACTTGGCGGCTGCTTCTTTTGTCGTAATATAATCCATACTGCACCTCCAAATAAACTTATACCTACATTATATTTCGTTTATCCGAAGAATACAAGGATATAAATATGAACTTTCCCCGCTTATAACAGGAAATTACATAGCCTATATCAAGAGATTTCAGACCGTTCAATAAATTACTCCCCGAAATAGAAAAGCGGCAGAGATTTTCTCCTGCCGTCTTTATCTGTTTATGCGAAAATGATTTCCTCATTCACAATCTCCCTCGCACACGCCCTTATGTTATTCATTCTTCCAAGCCATTCTAAGGCGTTTTCCTCTTTTAGCCGTTCCGTAATACCCTGTGCCTGTCTCATCTGCTCTGTGAATGCTTCAAATTGTTCCTGCGCCTGCCTGTCGATGCCGGCAAGGTATGTGTTCAGTTTGCCGCTTGTAAGGAGATTAGCATATGTAACTCTGTGATATTCTTTTAGATACCGCAAGTGCTGCTGTCCCCATACACCGCAAGGCTTCTGTTCTTCTTCGGGAAGTGATAGGCAGGGGATAAGATACTCCCCTTGCCGTACATAAGTGCCGCCCATTTCTTCAAAAATTGTCTTTGCCATTTTTAATCCTCCTGCACAATGATTTTGAATTTCTTTTTCTTAGTATTAGTAACTTTAAGCAGTATTTCATCAACAGCATCGGTGTGTCTTCCATTAGCTATCAGCTTGTTTCTCAGATAATTCAAGCTGTCAATGATAATTCTCCGTTCATAATCATAAATCGCTATATAATATTTTTAATTTCGCATTTCTGCAGACCTCCTTTGCCTACATTATAGAAAAAGAAGTTTTGCTTTGCGAATGTGTGATTAATATTTTTTCAAAAAAAGACAGCGTAAAAGCATTCCTGCTTTTGTGCTGTCTTTTGCCTTTGCTATCGCCCATAGAAATTATTTACTGATGTTTTCAAATTACCTCCCTATATGGTGACAGCCTTCTTAGGCTTCAATTTCTTCCAGAAGATTTTTGATATCAATCGATTGGATTGATTTGTTGGCATCCGATATGTCTGGATTAGGATCCTTTAAGCTGAATTTGTTACCAATTCCTTCCGGACTTATATATATCCAATAATATCCCTCATTACCTTTCCACTTATTTGGAGCATCTTTTTTTATCTTTTTGGCAACGATGTACAGGTTTGTTTCAACGCAAATCCACGCAATTTCTTTACTACCTTTTTTGATAGTGAAAATGCAGGTGCCCTTTGGTCCCTCTGGATTTTCATTGGAATCTATCTGGTCGGAAAGTTCATAATCGTGGTCCAATTCTTTCAAACTTTCACGCAAATATTCTTTCCTTATGGATTCCCACAATTTATTCCCCTGATTCGCCTCTAAGATGAACAGTAGCGCTTTCATGGAATCATTGGGCTTAAATTGTCCCTCTTGAAAATTGACGGCTTCTTTTACTTTCTCTAAACTCTTTTCCTGCGCACACATATCTCCGATTACCTCCTGAAATTGTTTCAAAATCATATTGACGCTTGCTGAAGTATCATTATTTAACTCTTTCAAAATCTCTCCTATCCATTTTGAAATATCTTTTTCAAAAGATATGCATTTATAATCTATATTTTCCTTTAAATCACATGTACTGAATTTACTCGGTTTCCGCCCGTTAGGTGTGAGATAATAAATTTTGAAATTTTGTTTACTATAGTTTTTTTCTTCGAAATATTGATAATAATCGCACAACTGCTTGTTTTGATCGTCTGCCCAAATCTTCACTTCAATAGGAATCACAAAATCCTTTATGTAAATTACAATATCAACTCTGCGATCATTGTCAATCGTTTTTTCCAAAACAACAGTAGCATTTTTTAAATCTTCTTCAAATGCAAAATTGAGAGCGCCAATTTTTTGCAAGAAAAGCTGAAGTGGTTTTTCGTCCAATCCGTAAGCACCATGTGGATTCATCAGTTCTCCAAGCAATCGGCAAGTCAGCACCTCTTTGCTCTCAATACCAAGAACCTTAAAAATGTTAAAGGCATCGCTATTTTCACTCCCAGTAGATAAGTTTTTGATTTTCCCCAATAACTGTCCAATAATATCTTTCATCTCATTCCGTCCTTTATGATTCTGTAATTACACGATAACTGGACTTTACAGTTGAGTATCCCAAAACACAAACTTATAGATTATTTATATTTCGTAATTTGCCATCGCCTCTTTAATATCATCTTTTACCTGTTTTACCAGTGATTCCGGCGACAGCACTCTTGCGTGCAATGCATATTGCAGTGCCCAGAGACGCATAGCAGCAAGATTGACCCTGGTACGAACACTTACCTCATCGTCAGTTTCATCAAAAAAAGTAATTCCGCCGCCGAACCAGTCAATGATATCGTTCAAAATATATTTCTTCACACGAAAAGTGACGGTTTCGCTCTCTCCAGCAAACATATACATATGCTCCGCCATATGCTTCGGCAGGTCGAATCCGTTTTCCAAACCTTTTACCTGTTTTGCAGGCTTTACAGGCTCGTCCAGCATTTTGATATCGGTAATGCGGTCAAGCCGGTAATTGGCAACCGTATCATATTTGTCATAATTACAGATTAAATAATAACGACCGTTCGTTGCGGCCATCTCATAAGGATTGACAATATATTCTCTTGACTGCCCGTTACTGCTTTTTCGTGGATGCATTTTCTTATCTGTGCCATATCCGTTATAGGTGAACGATACCTTCCTGCCTCCGCTGATTGCCTCATCCAAAACGTCAATGGTATAAAAAAGCTGTTGGTTATGAGCCGATAAGTCAGGCATTGTGTAAATATGCTTAACCCGTGATTTGAAATACTGATTGGAAAGTCCCTCCAGCTTACCGACTAACTCTTTGCATTGGCTGTACGGTATACATTATCTTCACCTCAACATTACTATACTCTCATTGCCTGTATTTTACTATATATAGTAGGGTAAAAACAGTGCATAGATTTAAAAAACAGGAAATTGCAAGTTCACAAATCAAACAATTTTAAGCATAATCCCAATATTTTAATTCGGTTTATCGCCAACTGGCTGTTGCTTCTTTTAGCTTTTCAGTCGCCTTATCATATATTCTTTTTACTGTGTTGGCAGAGCCGTATTCGTGATCGATAGTAATATCGGTATATATCATTTTCGATATCAATTTTTCGGCTCACCGTATTCGTCTAAATCCTTTTAATCCATATAAAATAGGCTTTTACATTCCAAACAAAAACCGAAATGCTGGGCAAGCATAAGCATAGATTACTCGTCGTAACCGAGCTTGTCAAAGGCTTCCCACAGACAAGAACATAATTCCGACTTGAAAAATAAATAGGACGAATTACTGAAATTGTCAGGGACGATTTCTGCTGTACTTTCTTCGCCTGTTTCATCGACAATCATTTTGAGCGTTTCAACGGTATAGCTTCGCTCATATTTATCTCATATTGCCATAGCTTTACGCAGTTTAGCAAACTCCGCAAGGCTCTGTGTAAATCTCTGTCACGACACTCACCTCCGTTCTGCATTGTGACCATTATTTCATTTATATATCCGTATCGGCATGGAGCTTTTCACGGCTCGTATCCGCTGCAATATTTCTGCCTTGCAGCAAACTGCATAAGAGAATACTTTTTGCAGATAGGGTACTGTCTTGGATAATACCCATTGTGCAGTCCCTCAAAAAAATCGGTAATGATAAAGCTGTAATGGCTTTCAAAATATATTCTCCTTGCTGTTACAGGAATTTTGCATATCTTCGCTGATAGTATCGTAAATTTAGAAGGGTACAAATTCCCTTGCTACACTTTACAAAATCAATAGGATTAATATATCCCTGTTTCAGCTCACGTTGTACCACTAAAATATATTGCTTGAAAACGATAATTCGGGCGGCTGCGTCATTTTCATAATACTGATTGAACAGATGTGTGGCAAATGTTCCGACGGCTTTTTGCTGCCAAAAAAAATACGGTGCCACGCCATAATGGCTACCGCACCGTATTTACTATATCATTATTTCTTTATTGGATTTGTCCCGCCAAATCAGTCCAGCACACAGTACTGATCCATATATGCTTCCATACGCTGCAGCACATCCTGATACTCCTGCTTGCCCTGCAGATATTCATGCAAATCCTTTACCGTGACAATCGCATGTACATTCAGGCCAAATTCTTCCTTGACCTCCATAATCGCTGTCTTACCCGGAATCTGTCCAACCTCGCAACGATTTACGGAAATAAACATATGCTCTGCCGTCATATTGCCGCAGCCTTTCAATATGGGCATTGTTTCCCGCACGGCTGTACCCGCTGTGATCACATCCTCAATGATAATCAAGCGATCTCCATCCTGGGGCTTATATCCCACCAGACTGCCGCCTTCTCCATGATCCTTTTCTTCTTTACGGTTAAAAAAGTAAGGCTTGTCTATTCCATATTCACTTGCAAGCGCTGCTGCTGCCGTCGTCACCAGTGGAATCCCCTTATACGCTGGGCCAAACATGGCATCAAACTCTTCACCAAGCGTCTCTTTCACCAGCTCGGCATAAAATTTTCCAAGACCGGCAATCTGCGCACCTGTACGGTAGTTTCCGGTATTGACAAAATACGGCGTAAGACGACCGCTCTTGGTTTTAAACTCACCAAACCGCAGCACATCGGCGGCCATCATAAACTCAATAAACTTAATCTTAGATTCTGTCAGCATAAATTCCTCCTTAATCTAACCAATACGCAATGAGCAGCTTCATGGTATTTTCTACAGCTTTTACATGCGACCGTTCATAAGCATGACTCGCAAAAACGCCCGGTCCGATCAGCGCTCCCTGAATGTCCTGTCCGCCGGACAGCGCTGCGCTTACATCAGAACCATAATACGGATAAATATCAATTGCATACTCCAGTTCATTCTCTTTTGCCAGCTCGGCCAGCCGAGATGTAATCGCATAATCATACGGACCGGAAGAATCCTTAGCACAAATGGAAACCATCTTTTCAGTGCAGGAAAGATCCTCTCCAATGCAGCCCATATCCACAGCAATGAGCTCGCGGATATCCTGCGGAATCCAGGCCATGCCATGCCCTACCTCTTCATAGGTAGAAATCAGAATCTTCACAGTATGACTCGGAATCAAATGATGTGATGCAAAATGCTCCAAAACACCCAGCAGAATCGCAACCGAAAGCTTATCATCCAAAAAACGGGATTTAATATATCCTGAAGGCGTAATGGTGAATTTAGGATCAATACAGATATAATCACCGGCCTGTACGCCCAGTTTCTGCACCTCCTCTTTGCTGCTCACATCTTCATCCAGACGAACCTCCAGGTTTTCCTCACTTCGTTCTTTACCGGCTTCTTTATATACATGGGACGCCGGTTTTGTGCAGTAAACTGTTCCGTCATACACACGTCCGTCCCGGGTATGAATCCGGCACAGCTCCGAATCCACCGTAGCCAGATTGGGGCCTCCGATTTTGGTAAACGCCAAAGCTCCGTTTTCCTTGATGCTACGCACCATGAGTCCCAGCGTGTCGACATGAGCACAAAAACCTACGACATATTCCAGATCCTTTCCCGGAATCGTAATGATGCCGTTTCCTTTATGCGTCATCTCAAAGGAATATCCCAGCGCCTCTGCTTTCTGCTCTACCTTTTCCATGACCGCCGCCGTATACCCGCTCGGGCTGTCGATTTGCATGATCTCTTTCAAGGTTTGCAGGACATACTCCATATTGATTTCCATTTGAACTGCCTCCTTTTTTATATCATAATAAGCTGCCCACATTTTGCACAACCAAGCTTGGTTTTACATCACTGCGGCGCAGATCTTCTTCTGTTGTTTCTCCGGACAGCACCAGCACCGAATCGACTCCATGCTGCGCCCCCAGCGCAATATCGGTATACAATCGGTCTCCTACCACGACCATATCTTCTCTGGCTACCCCGGTAAACTCCTGAATGATCTCCAGCGTATCTTCGTAGGGCTTTCCAAAATATCGCGGCGTTTTTCCGGTAGAAGCTGTGATCAGAGCGCAGATCGCCCCCGAATCCGGAATAAAACCTCCCTCCACCGGACAGTTATAATCCGGATGCGTGGAAAGAAATTCCGCCCCTTCCCGGATGTACCGGCAGGCCTTTTCCAATTTGTCATATGTAAGTGTTGTATCGAAACTGGCCACCACAATCGGAGCTTCTTCCTCTACCCGAATCCCTGCCTCCTCAAAGCTGCGGATGAGATCCGGCGTCCCGACGACATACACGCTCTGACCGGCTCTGCGTCGTTTCAAAAAAGCAATCGTCGTTTCAGCAGACGTGAGGATATTGTCCGGCCCTGCCGGAATGCCCATCCCCTGCAGGCGCTGTACATACGTATCTTTGGCTCTGGATGCATTGTTGGTAAAGAACAGGTACTGAGCGCCGCTTTGCTGTATGCGCTGCAAAAACGGCAGCGTTTCCGGAAAAAGCTGATTCCCTAAATAAACGGTACCATCCATGTCGAGAATCCATAATTTTTTTTGCTCAAGATCAACCATTCTTGTTTTCTTCCTTTAATTTAAGTTTGGCCTGCACGACCAGACGGCCGTTATGTGGATCCAGCACATAATCGCAGGTTGAGAGCGTAATCAGCGTATCCTGCCCGGATACCTCCACATTTGTCGCATAGATAGAGCGCTGCCGGCATTCGTTTACATAGTCTGCCTGCTGCTTCTCGTTGCTAAACCAAGTCCGGCAGTATTCGACCTCCGTGGTACACTGATAGACTGAAAAAATCTCACAATCATAGACGCCGTCCTTTGTAATGAAAGTAAACGTCGGATGCTTTGCAAAAAACTCGGCGTCAAGATATTTGCCCAGCTCACCAAACATCGAATCATCCCGCATACGATGACCATACAAAATCAGATTTTGCAGCGGTTCTCCCATCTGATTGTCGGCATCCACAAAAATGGTGCCTGCTGAATTGTATTCGCCATAAAAATTCTTGTGTAAATACTCATCATTATCTTTGCCTTGCACAACCACATAGTCGATGACGGTATCCGGCACCCGAATCCAC
>CANOUM010000004.1 GCA_947570515.1 uncultured Clostridia bacterium | reverse complement strand
CGGATACCAATCCAGCTCCTGCTCACGATGCTGTCTTAAATATGGTGATTTTTCGTTTTCTAAATGATTCATCTATGCCGCCTCCTATGATAAAACTTATTCTAAATTATGCGCCATCTGCAATTGAATCATTCTTAAAAATCATATTCATTTTCTCCATTTCTTTGATCTGAAAATATATTCACACATAAAAAAAGTATGCTATAATCAGCTTGTCAGATCGCTATTTATTCAAAGATTAAAGATAAGAACATGCAAATTCATTAAAGGAGAAAATTTATGTACCAAGCCAACGAAAAACGTTATGAAGCCATGCGCTACAACCGCGTAGGAAAAAGCGGCGTCCTGCTGCCTGAGATTTCTCTGGGTCTGTGGCACAACTTCGGAGAGGCAAAGACCTATGATTCCTGCAAAGAGATGGTCTTAGGCTCCTTTGATCTGGGTATTACCCATTTCGACATTGCCAATAATTATGGCCCGCCTCCAGGAGCTGCCGAGGAAATGTTCGGAAAAATCCTGCATAAGGAGCTGCAGGCTCACCGTGATGAGCTCTTTATCTCCACCAAGGCCGGCTACCTGATGTGGGACGGCCCCTACGGCGAGTGGGGCTCTAAGAAACAGCTGGTCTCTTCTCTAGATCAAAGTCTGCGGCGCATCGGTGTGGACTATGTGGATCTGTTCTACCACCACCGTCCGGATCCCAATACTCCCTTAGAGGAGACCGTGGAGGCTCTGAAGCTGATTGTGCAGCAGGGCAAGGCTCTATATGTGGGCATTTCTAACTACAGCGCTGAACAGACCGCTCAGATAGCCGAGGAGTTTCGCCGGGCCGGGCTGCACTGTCTGATCCATCAAGTGCCCTATTCCATGTTCAATCGTACAGCGGAGAAGGGACTTTTCGACGTTCTGGAGAAAAACGGCATGGGTGCTATCGCCTTTATGTGTCTGGCTCAGGGTATGCTGACCACTAAGTATTTTAACGGCATCCTTGCCGACTCCCGCGCCGCCAGCTCCAGCGTATTCCTCAGCCCTGATGCGGTCACCCCTGAAAAGGTAGAAAAGGCCAAAAAGCTCAATGAGCTGGCAAAAGACCGGGGCCAGAGCCTTTCGCAAATGGCCATCGCCTGGTGCATGCGCATAAAGCCTGTGGCCTCCATTCTGATCGGGGCCAGCCGGCTTTCACAGATTGAAGAAAACGTAAAAATGCTGGAAAACACCGGCTTTACCCCAGATGAGCTGGCTGAAATCGACCGCATTCTAGCGGAATAAGGAGGATACGCCATGAACTATTCTGTGACTTTAGCCGAAACCGTAATGCGCCGTTTCCCCAACCCGGACGACTATCCCTACCGCTCCTGGTCTTATCCCCAGGGATTCCTTCTGTGGGGATTTATCCGGCTGTATGAAAAGACCGGCACCAAAGCCTATTATGACTATGTAATGCGCTACTGTGAGGAGCATGTCTCCTCGGACGGCAGGATTTCCGGTTTCAGCGGAGGTAGCCTGGATGACATTATGACAGGTTCGATACTGGTGTGGGCCTACTGCCAGACCAAAAAGGAAAAATACAAAAAAGCCTGCGATTTAGTGCGGGCAGCTTTTGATGATTATCCCAGAAACAGTGACGGAGGCTTTTGGCACGGACGAAATCTGCCCGGTGAGATGTGGGTGGACGGTCTGTTTATGGGCCTGATGTTCCTCACTCGTTATGGGGCTTTTGTGGGAGACAAGGAATACTGCTTTGCTGAGACGGTGAAGCAGCTGAACATTGTGTTTGCCCGGTGTGAGAAAGATAACAGCGGCCTTTTGTACCACGGCTTCAGCGAAAACCGCTCAACTCCCTGGGCCAGCCGGCTAGACGGCAAGGCTCCGGAGATCTGGTGCGAAGGACTGGGCTGGTATGCCATGATATTGGTAGAAGTGCTGGATCTGATGCCAAAAGAAACCCCGGGCTATGGCTCTGTGCTGGCGCAGCTGCAAAAGCTGCTGGCCTCTCTGCAAAAGGTGCAGGATTCAGCCAGCGGACTGTGGTTTCAAGTGGTAGATCGTACCCGTACCCCGGGCAACTGGCACGACACCTCGGGCAGCGCCATGTTCCTATACGCCTTTCGTAAGGCAGCGCTGCTGGGCTTTGTAGGCAGCGAATACGACGAGGTCATCCGCAAGGGCTTTGAGGGCATCAAGACCAAATGTCTGCTGGATCTGGAGGGGAATATGAACATCTATGATGCCTGCGATGGCTTGTGCATACAAGTGTCTTATGATCACTATATTCATTATACTAAGAACGTAAACGCCAAAGAGGCGGTGGCTGCCGTACTGTGGGCTGCGGTGGCGATGGAATACAATGGTATCGAATCCTAAACAACTTTCATGCATAATTTCACATTTTTCATAAAACGAACCTCCGGAAAATTTCCGGAGGTTCTCCGGTTCACAAGCTGTTACACACTATTGCTATCAATTAGGAGTTAAATGAAATGAATGAAGTAACAATTAGAAAAATGACTCTAAACGACACAAACAGCCTATGGCAAAATATTTTCTCCGGAAATTTGCTAGAAGAAGTGAAAGAACGTGTCCAAAAGCGTGTTTTTCCACGCAAAGCAGATTGGCTGTGACTATGTGCTCACCTCCTGCAGAAATAACGGCACAGAATATTTCTATCAGTCACTGGGGATGAATGAATGCGGCAGAATACCGGATGGGATTCTAGAACCATGGGGCGATAAAAAGGTATATGATGAAGTGTTTTTTTACAAGCGTTTATAGTTTCATTCCAGCGTTAAGTAAATATGGAAATCAAGAAAGGAAACGGATATGGATATCCAGAAAATGATTAGTTTAGTAGAAAAAACACAGGGATTGATCAAGAACCGTGAAATGGCCGCCCATGTGGAAGAGAAAGGGCTTGCAGACTATGTAACGCAGGTAGATATTGCCGTACAAAATTTCTTAAAGAAAGAACTGTTTGCCCTTGCACCAGATATTCAATTTCTCGGCGAAGAAACCGGATTACAGGAAATAAAAGCGGACTGCTTTTGGATTTTAGACCCGGTTGACGGAACAACAAACCTTATGCATGATTATCAGCACAGCGTCGTATCTTTAGCTCTCTGTCGTCAAGAGGAAATTGTTATGGGAATCGTATACGATCCCTTCCATGAAGAAGTGTTTTCAGCCATTAAGGGACAAGGCAGCTTTCTAAATGGAAAACCCATCCATGTATCAAATGCAGAAAAGCTATCGGACACGATAATTGGGCTGGGTACAGCCAAAAGAGAATTTGCCGATGAAAATTTCATCCGGTTTCGTAAGGTATTCGGCCAGTGCCAGGATGTCCGCAGAATTGGCTCTGCTGCTTTGGAACTGGCATATACCGCCTGCGGCAGACAGGGCGGCTATTTTGAGACATACCTACACCCTTGGGATTATGCTGCCGGTATGCTTCTCATTCAGGAGGCCGGCGGTAAAATAACTGATTTTACAGGAAGAGCGCTTAATCCGAGAACAGACAGCAGCGTAGTGGGGACGAATGGATATATCCATTCAGAATTATTACATCTACTGTGAACATGGATTCCCTTTTCAAAAATGAGTGAGAATATTATTATACTTTTAAACAGCTGATATCGTATGGACGAATGGATAAATACAAAATTACGGAGGAAAACAATTATGCTTGATATAGTACCCAGCGCAGAGGAAATGACTGCTTTAGTGGGACAATCCTTATATGATGTATGGAATAAACTGTGCCTTTTAATTGATGAAAAATATGAAATGGATTGCCAGTGGAATAAAGGCGGTAAGGCCTGGACTTATGAGTATAAATACCGCCGGGGCGGTAAAACACTTTGTGCACTATATGCCAGGGAAAATTGTATAGGTTTCATGATAATTTTTGGAAAAGACGAGAGATCAAAATTTGAAGCAGAACGAAATCATTATTCTAAGCAAGTTCAAAAAGTCTATGATGAAGCGCAAATCTATCATGATGGTAAATGGGTAATGTTTGAACTAACTGATACCTCCATGTTTTGTGATTTGATTAAATTATTAGGTATTAAAAGAAAACCAAATCGCTCTAAAGAAAAACTGTCAAAGGCAGAGCAGATAATGAATGAAAGATTTGGACGCGATACTTTAATAGCCCTTGCTACTGTTGATGGCAATATTCCTAATGTACGGACAGTAAATGCCTACTACGAAAACGGAGCCTTTTATATTATCACACACGCACAATCAAATAAAATAAAGCAAATAGCTGAAAATCCGAACGTCGGAATATGCGGGGAATGGTTTACCGCCCATGGAAAAGGAACAAACATAGGGTGGTTTTGCAAAGAAGATAATAAGGTGATTGCGCGGAAATTGAGAGAAGTCTTTTGCAAATGGATCGATAATGGACATACCGATTTCAGCGATAAAAATACCATCATTCTACGCGTGGAATTAACAGACGGCCTGTTGCTCTCGCACGGTACAAGATATGCCTTTTAACTTGTCCCATGTTCCTGCATAAAAATACTGCCCTCCAGCGACAGGGCTGCTGCAAATAACCTACTTCCCGTTATTTACAGCAGCCCTGTCATGTTAGTTAAATTCAGCACGATTTC
The DNA here is from genome assembly GCA_947570515.1 of uncultured Clostridia bacterium. Taxonomy (GTDB): domain Bacteria; phylum Bacillota; class Clostridia; order Lachnospirales; family Bianqueaceae; genus CALWPV01. The sequence continues at coordinate 27,077 of CANOUM010000004.1, read as the reverse complement.
GTTTTAAGAAATTTATATCATTTCCATATTTCAAAGCAAGTTCATTATCATTTTCCATAAATTGTCCATACTCAGTCTGACTTATTTTTGAGGATCTTACCCTTTAATAAACTGCCAGATTCCAAGTATGTTTACATTTTTTACATCTATATATAAGCCAGATATCTACTCTGTTTCCATTCGCATTTACTCTAAATTTTCCTGAATTGATGAACTCCTGCTTTTTTCCGCATCCGCCGCAGCGATGATAAACCTTTATCATTTCCAGTCCCATCAATTCAAGATATCCTGTTTATGACAGGTTCGTATGATTCTCTGAATGCTTTTCTCTGCCAGCGAATATTCTGCAGCAAGCGCCTTTACCGAAACTCCTTTTTTATATTTTTCAGAAATTTCATTGTTGCGTATTGCATAATACTGTCTTATATTCGTCTGGCTTCCCCATGTATCTTTCTCTTTGCACGGAATGTATATACTCTTTCCATTTACATACTGCTGAATCGTTTCTACAAGTTCTTTCGGCAAAACATCCTCTGCCTTAATATAGCTCATGGTAATCCTCCTGTCATATTAGCGGGGATTCATCTGAGCTTACCCATTCATTTTATTTTAAGCTCAGACTACTGAGCTATAACATCTCTTGTGCACATAAATAACGCTCCTCCTTTCATTACGGCCTTCTTACTGTATCGTATCCAAAAACTAATTGCAACCTCGTATTTAATTATAAATAAACCTGTTCCGCATTCCGCACCACTTCTTGCACCTGCAAAAACAATCGAATTTGATAGTCTTATTTCAGATTTTATCTATCTCAGCTTGAAGATCATTTATAAATCGAGAGATATGATACCCATCACAAACAGCATGATGTACCTGCACAGCAAGAGGAAGCCAAATTTTCCCGTGGTCTTCAAAATATTTCCCCATTGTAAAAATCGGGAGTAAATAATCAAAGCCTTTTATATTCAAATTGAAGCCATCAAAGCTTATCCAGGGTATCATTGAAACTGAAAAACTATTTTCCGGTTCACCGGTTTTTCCTATAAATCCCTCTACATTTCCAAATTCTTGAAGGTCTTTTTCATAATTAAAACAAAACTCATCATACTGATCTGAATATTCAGTCCAAAGATTTGAAAATGTTTCTGATTCTTTATGAAACACCGTATAATTGGGATGCAGTCTGTCATATAATACAAGCTCGCCATTGCTGCGAAATGCCATCCTAAATTGTTCATATTGATTTACAACTTTCGTAAGCAAATACAACATCGTCGGATATAGCTTCAACCCTTTTTTTCTGATATTGATGATATTCAGCTTAGTCGTCATACTATAAGTGCATGGATTCACTGAAAAATAATGTTCAAAGTATTCTCTGCGCTTCCATGTGTTTTTATCAATTATTGTATATTTCATGTGATGATCCCTTTCCATTTAAATAACGTCTTGACAAAGCCCTCCAAAGCCGTTATACTAACTAGCAACTGAATCAAGCATACAGAAAGGCTATGACAAGAAGGAGTAGCTGTGGGGAAGACAAACAGAGAGCTGCCGGCTGGTGAGAGGCGTATGAATACCCATAGTGAATACATCTTTGAGCTGCGCACCGAACAGAAGCAAATCGTTCGATTGGACGATGGCATATCAGTAGGCTGCGACGGAGAGGCAAACCGTAGAAAGGTGCCAGGGTATCGTCATTTTTAGGCCGCAAGGCCGGATTGCTGTACCTGATGAGGCAGAAAGTGTGAGCTTTCTGTAAAGTAAGGTGGTAACACGAGTTTACGCTCGTCCTTTCGACAGGACGGGCTTTTATTTTTGGCCGATTCTGCTGCCCAGTTCAGAATTAACTATCATTTGGGAGGATCCAGATATGTCACCAAGAAAAGGAAATCTAATGGCCGTGCGAGACGATATTAAAGTGATCGACGCGACCATCCGCGACGGCGGTCTGTGCAACAACTTTGCTTTCAGCGATGAATTTGTAAAAGAGCTTTATAAAACCAATATCAAAAGCGGAGTAGATTATATGGAGTTTGGCTACAAGGCCAGCAAAAATTTATTCCGTGAAAGTGATTTCGGCAAATGGAAATTCTGCAATGAAGAGGATATCCGCGCTATCGTGGGCGACAATATCTCTGATATGAAGCTCTGCGTGATGGCAGATGTCGGCCGCTGTGATTTTAAGACGGATTTTCTGCCCAAATCAGAAAGCGTTATCGATATGGTGCGCGTGGCCTGCTATATTCACCAGATGCCGGCGGCCATTGAAATGATCGAATACCTGCATGATCTGGGCTATGAGACCACCTGCAATATCATGGCCATCTCACAGGTCGGTCTGGAGCAGGTTGAGCAAGCGCTGGAGATGCTGGGAGGCTCCTCCGTCGATGTGATCTACCTTGTTGACAGTTACGGCTCTCTGTATCCGGAAAATGCCTCCGCTTTAGCCGAGGTCTATCTGGCTATTGCCGAAAAATACGGTAAACTGGTTGGGTTCCACGCCCATAACAACCAAAATCTGGCCTTTGCCAACACCATCGAAACGCTGTCATACGGCGTTTCGTATCTTGATGCTACCGCCATGGGCATGGGACGCGGCGCTGGCAACTGCGCTATGGAGCTGCTTCTCGGCTTCTTAAAGAACCCCAAATACAACCTGTACAGTCTGCTCACCTTTATCGAAAATTATATGCTTCCGCTCAAAGAGCAAGGCGTCGTTTGGGGCTATGACCTGCAGTACATGTTCACCGGACAGTTAAACCGCCACCCGCGCGAGGCCATGGAATTCACTGCGCAGAAGCGCAACGATTATTGTGAGTTCTATAAATCCCTACTCGATAACTTTTAATCGGTTTTGAACCAAATACTAAACTGCCGCGTGTGCGGCAGTTTTTATTTTACAAAGAATGCAGCTGCAATGGCACCGGGGCCTACATGCGTACCAATCGTGCTCCCAATGGAGCAAACAGGGAGCGAATCTGTATGCCCTTTATAAACGGATTCATTATCGACAATATATTTTCTGAGCAAGGTATCGTCCAGACCGCTGTAGGCAAGACAAAACGGCAGATCAAAGTCAATGCTCCCCTGCTGATTGATCAGCTCTCGCAGCAAATTATTGCCGTTTTTAGAGCCTCTGGCCTTTCCCAGCATGGCTACTTCTCCGTTTTCAATCGCGATAACCGGCTTGATATTGAGCAGTGTACCTGCCATTGCAACGGCTTTAGAGATACGACCGCCTTTTTTCAGATACTCCAGCGTATCCAAAAGTGCAATCAGACGGATCTCCTTCTTCTTTTCATTTAAAACTGCTGCAATCTCTGTCGCTGATTTCCCCTCATTGCGAAGTCTTACGGCCAAAAGCACCAATAAACGCTGTCCGATGCACACATTTTCACTGTCGACCAGCGTCACCTGCTTCTCATATCCGCTAATCGCAATATGTGCGCTCTGATAACAGCCCGAAAGCTTAGCTGATATCGTAATGCAGACAGCCGTATCCCCAGCTTCTTTTATCTTTTGAAAACGCTCTTCGTATTCATAGGGGGAAATCTGGCTGGTGGTAGGCAGAATATCTGTTTCGATCAGCTTTTCAAAAAACTGCTGATGGGTCAGCGTTATTCCATCCAAATATTCCTCATTGCCAAACATGGTTTTGAGAGGCAAAATCTCAATATCCAGTTTTTTGGCCTCCTCCTGCGTCAAATCACAGGCAGAATCCACTATAATTCGTACACTCACTTTATATCCTCCTCACGATCATTCTCACTCTTAAAAAAGCTAGATATCTCAATAAACAAACGCCAATTGAAATATCTAGCTTTATTGTAGTGATTTAGTCTTCTAATTCTCAGAACTTGCCAGCTTTAGCCGCTTCCTCAACAGCAACGGCTACGGCAACAGTTGCGCCTACCATCGGGTTGTTACCCATACCGATCAGACCCATCATCTCTACATGAGCCGGAACGGAGGAAGAACCAGCAAACTGAGCATCGCTGTGCATACGTCCCATGGTGTCGGTCATACCGTAAGAAGCAGGACCAGCTGCCATATTATCCGGATGCAGCGTACGGCCGGTACCGCCGCCGGATGCTACAGAGAAGTACTTCTTACCAAGCTCGATGCACTCCTTCTTATAAGTACCGGCTACCGGATGCTGGAAACGAGTCGGATTGGTCGAGTTACCGGTAATGGACACATCCACACCCTCACGATGCATGATGGCAACGCCCTCACGCACATCATCTGCACCATAGCACAGAACTTTAGATCTCTCTCCATCAGAATATGCCTTACGGTATACTTCTTTCAGCTCACCGGTGAAATAATCAAACTGAGTCTCTACATGAGTAAAGCCATTGATCCGGCTGATGATCTTAGCCGCATCCTTGCCCAAGCCGTTCAGGATAACACGCAGGGGCTCTTTGCGAACTTTGTTCGCAGATTTAGCAATACCGATAGCTCCTTCTGCTGCTGCAAAAGACTCGTGGCCTGCCAGGAAAGCAAAGCACTTGGTGTCATCAGAAAGCAGCATAGCGCCCAGGTTACCATGACCCAAACCTACCTTACGGTCATCGGCAACAGAACCCGGAATACAAAATGCCTGCAGGCCTTCACCGATAGATTTTGCTGCATCGGCAGCCTTCTTATTGCCTTTTTTAATCGCAATCGCTGCGCCCACAGTGTAAGCCCAGCAAGCATTCTCAAAGCAAATCGGCTGAATGCCTTTTACCATGCTGTATACATCGATGCCTGCATCGTCACAAACTTTTTTAGCTTCTTCGATGGAACCGATACCATATTTAGCCAGAGCTGCGTTAATCTGGTCAATTCTTCTCTCATAACTCTCAAATAATGCCATGATTTTCAGTCCCCCTTATTGATTTCTCGGATCCACATATTTTGCAGCTTCTGCAAAACGACCATAGGATCCGGTAGCCTTTTTGAGCGCCTCATTTGCATCCTCGCCCTTCTTAACCATCTCCATCATACGGCCCAGATTGACAAACTCATATCCAATGATTTCATCATTCTCATCCAGACCCATACGAGTAATGTAGCCCTCTGCCAGAGCAAGATAACGAGGACCTTTTGCCAGCGTGCTGTAGGACGTACCTACCTGCGTGCAAAGACCCTTGCCCAAATCCTCAAGGCCAGCGCCAATCGGCAGACCACCCTCAGAAAATGCGGACTGCGTACGTCCATAAATGATCTGCAGGAACAGCTCTCTCATAGCCGTGTTAATCGCGTCACAAACAAGGTCCGTATTCACAGCCTCCAGCAGTGTCTTGCCGACCAAAGCCTCAGATGCCATAGCCGCAGAATGCGTCATGCCGGAGCAGCCCAGCGTCTCAATCAACGCTTCCTGAATGATACCCTCTTTAACATTCAGAGTGAGCTTACATGCACCCTGCTGCGGAGCACACCAGCCCACACCATGTGTCAGACCGGAAATGTCCTTAATTTCTCTGGAATATACCCACTTTCCTTCCTCAGGAATCGGAGCACAACCATGGCTAGCGCCAACTTTAACGGGGCACATTTTTTCAACTTCATGTGAATAAACCATAAATTCATTTCCTCCTTATAATATCCAAGTCCACAGCGCAGCCAAATATGTACCGGCCAAAGGCCGCAACGGGACCAAGCATTTACAACCACGGTAAGTATAGCATATCGTTAAAACCGTGTCAATGTACGCTTTCTGCAAGACTTTAGTTTTTTATGGAATTACAATACCTTCGACAAAAATTCCTTCAGCCTCGGATTTTTCGGCTGCTCAAAAAATAGCTCCGGCACATTTTCTTCCTGAATCTTGCCCTCATCGATAAACAAAATACGGGTTGAAACCTCCCGTGCAAACCCCATTTCATGCGTTACCACAACCATCGTCATACCGCTTTCCGCCAGCTCCTTCATGAGCGCCAACACCTCGCCCACCATCTCCGGGTCCAGCGCCGAAGTAGGCTCGTCAAATAACATAACATCCGGATTCATGGCCAGCGCCCGGGCAATGGCCACCCGCTGCTTCTGACCGCCCGAAAGCATCGCCGGATACGTATCTGCCTTATCCGGCAGTCCAATCCTCGCCAGCAGCTCATCCGCTTTTTTTGACGCCTCCGCTTCACTCATCAGCTTCAGCGTCACCGGCGCCAACATGATATTCTGCTTAATCGTCTTATGCGGAAACAGATTAAACTGCTGAAACACCATCCCGATCTTCTGCCGGTGGCGGTCAATATTCACTGACTTGTCGGTAATATCTACACCCTCAAAATTCACTGTACCACTCGTCGGCTCCTCCAGCAAATTCAGTGTCCGCAGAAAAGTCGATTTGCCCGAACCTGAAGGCCCAATCACCGTCACTACCTCGCCTTTATGGATCTCCGTACTGATGCCCGAGAGCACCTCCAGCTCTCCAAACGCCTTGTGCAGATCCCTGACTACAATTAACGCTTCCTGTTTATCGTTCATTGCTCCGCAGCCTCCTCTCCAGCCGGCCTACCAGCTTTGTCATCACAAGTACCAGCACCAGATAGATTAGCGCCGCCGCCAAAAGCGGCATAAACGGCTGATAGGTGCGGCTCTGAATAATCGATGCGCCGCGGGTCAAATCCATCATGCCAATCGTTCCAATGATCGATGTTTCTTTAAGCAGCGTAATAAATTCATTTGCCAGTGCCGGAAGTACGTTCTTAAATGCCTGCGGCATAATAATCAGCCGCATCGTTTTTGTGAAATTCAGTCCCAAACTGCGGCCGGCCTCAAACTGTCCCTGATCCACTGACATAATCCCCGACCGAAAAATCTCTGCTACATATGCGCCGGAATTTAAACCAAATGCAATCGCTCCCACGATAATGCCGCTCACATTTGCCGAACCAAATACAACGAAATTGATAATCAGCAGTTGAATCATCGTCGGCGTACCGCGAATCACTGTCAAATACAAACGGCATAGCGGATCAACGAGCTTAAAGCTGCCCGTTTTATCATGACTTGATCGAATAATCGCTACGATAAACCCCAGAATAATCCCCATGATCGCCGCCAGCACCGTAATCAGCAGCGTATTGCCCAGTCCTTTTAACAGATACAGATACCGGTCATCCTTAATAAAATTCAGGTAAAAATTGTCCCCGAACGACAGCCATATGTTCAATGTACTTCCTCCCCGTTACACGCTTAAATAGTAAAGGAAGGGCTGAAAGCCCATTCGCTCACAGCCCCTTCCTTTTATATGCAGTGCCGATTACTTTCTTACGATAATTACCTGTGTTGCATTTGCATAGGTATCCGTAAAGTCCACGCTCTGCAGACGCTCTTCATTGACCGTCATACCGGCAGCGCCGAAATCAGCCTTCCCGGAGGTCACTGCCGCAATAATTCCTTCAAACTCCATATCGGTAATCTCTAATTCCATACCCAGCTTATCTGCAATGGCCTGTGCAATATCAGCATCCACACCTACGATCTTATCGCCTTCATAATATTCCCAGGGCTCAAAAGCAGCATTGGTAGCCATCACCAGTTTGCCATTGGAACGATCTACATTTTCCGGAGACTCATAGGGCGTTTTACCGATCTCATCACCGATGTAATTCTTCATGATAGACTCCAGCGTGCCCTCTGTCTTGAGCTCAGCCAGCGCTTCATTAAACTTATCCACCAGCTCGCTTCCCTGTTTCATACAGATCGCATACTGTTCTTCTTCAAAGAAATCGCCCTGCAGAATTTCAATATCTTCATTCGCTTCCACAAATTTCTCTGCTGGCAGAGAATCGATCACCACACAGTCAACCTGACCCGTTTTCAGAGCCTGCACCGCTTCCGCGCCTTTGCTGAAACGCTTAATGGTTGCGCCCTGCGCCTCGTACTTGCTGGCGGCTTCATCGCCGGTCGTTCCCAGCTGAACGCCGATGGTCTTGCCCGCCAAATCATCGAGCTTCTCAATCGTCACCTTTTCTAAAGAAGAATCGGCTCCGCTTGTTTCACTTTCACCATTTCCGCAGGCAACCATCGTCAGCATCAACGCAGCTGCCAGCAAAACTGTCAGTAATTTTTTCATTTCTAAAACTCCTTCTATCTGATTGTATTTTTATACACTCTTATGTCGTGTTGTTTTATTATATCATGCATAATTCAATTGTCAATCAGCACTTTTTGCATAAATATGCGTCATTTTTGAATCTTGATTAGCCTTTTTGCACAGCCGCTGCATCCCGTGTAATGTTTTTAATCCATTTGAAGCGATTTACCTTAATCACAGCCACAATACATTTCAGCAGCTGATCACATTTCAAACAGGCAAACACCACCCATGCAGGCGCTCCCAATACAAAGGCGGCAATCAGACCCGATGGAATCAGCACACAGCACACAAATATCGTATCATTCACAAACACAAAATGCGTACAGCCACCTGCGCGCACAATACCCGTAAGGCATGATACCTGATAGGCCGTCCCCAGCACCATAATCGAAAGCACGCAAATCAGCTGATACGTCACCTCTGCGGTCTCCGGCAAAATCGTTGGGTACAGCACCGGAATCAGCCAGTGACTGCCATACATCAAAAGCGCTGTCACAATTCCCATTCCAACAAATACCAGCTGCAGCGTCTTCGCGTATTGCTTCACGCGCTCATAGTCACCGCTGCCCACTGTCTTACCAATGATAATCCCCGTTGCGCTCGACACGCCATACATCGCAACCGAAATGATATTAAACAAATTGTTAGAAATGCTCACTGCCGAGATCGCACTCTCTCCAAGACGTCCAAAGATTGCGCTCTGCACGGTCATATTAAGCCCCCACACGGCCGAGCCGGCAAAAATCGGAATCCCATAATGAATATAATCTTTAAGCAGTATCCGGCTATGCCGGAAAATATCCCGCAGCACCAAATTCAGTTTATGGTCCTTAACTTTAACATAGTACAGCATAATCACGGCTTCCAGCACCCTTGCAGCTAATGTAGCCACGGCTGCCCCGCGGATCCCAAGCGCCGGCATGCCCAGCCTTCCAAAAATCAGCACATAATTCAGTCCCACATTCACGATGAGCGTACAAATCGATATGTATAACCCGATTCCCACCGTCTCGACACATTTCATTGACGTCATGAGCACTTCCGTTACGCAATAAAACAAATACGAAATACACACAATCTGCATATACCGAATGCTTTCCTCAATCACGGCCTCTTCATTCGTATACATGCCCAGCACAAACCGCGGGAAAAAGAATGCCAGCACAAAAAAGATCAGACTGCAGGCCAGACAAAATTTCGCCGTCATAGCAATAATGGTTTTGATGCTTTCTGTATCTCGCCGTCCCCAATACTGCGTCGCTAAAACAAGCGAAGCCGTAGAAAAACCGGTAACGAACTTTTGCAGCAGCGTCATCCACTGATTGGCCATATACACGCCTGAAAGCGCCGTATCGCCAAGCTGTCCGACCATGATATTATCCGCCAGTCCTACCGAAAAAGTCAAAATACTCTGTCCTGCCATCGGCAGTGCTAATAAAAACAGCTTTTTATAAAAATTCTTATCGCGTACGAGCCATTTTGCTTCCATCGATCTCACTCCTACCGGTTAATGATGCGATATCCGGCTAACAGCAAATCGTTGCCAAACTGAATCAATCCGCTTTCAAAATCTTCCTGAGAGGTATCCGTAAGGATCAGCTTAGGCACTACTTCATCCGGTAAAAACCGATGACAGGCTTCCTCCACCTGAGGCAGAATATTCTCTACAATCGGATTTTTATAAAACACAATATACCCCGGATCCACGGTCGCACACAGCGTCGATACCGTCTGTGCAATACGCGTTACGGCATCCTGTGTCATAAAGCCATTTAGATATTCATAATCAAGATTGGTCTCATGATTCATCGGCAGATAGCGCAGCTCTCCGGCAAAACCATTGGCCCCGCGAATCAGCTGTCCATCCAGATATAAGCCGCAGCCGCAGCCACGGTTACCAAAACTCACACAAACAAGCGAAGCCTTTTTTTCTTCTTTAAACATTCTCTGATAGCAGCCCGTTACCATCGCATTCATATCATTTTCCACACGGGCACGGATACCAAACTTTTCTTCTAAATGCGCCTTCAGATTATAATTTTGCATAGCATAGGGCCCGGCGCCAAATAAAATCGTCCCGTCAGAAATCCCCCATGGCAGTCCCGCTGAAATCGCTCGAATCGGATATTTTTTACGCTTTAATTCCACGATCTCATCAATCTGCTCTGCCAAACGATCCTTCTCTGCCAAAAACTTTTCTTTTTCCACCGGCTGTCCTAATGCGTTAATGATCAATGTATGTAGAGATTTTCCCGGAAAATACAGACAAAGCACATACGCATACTCCGGATTTACCGAATAGGAATGCGCATGCCGTCCTCCTGTCGTAGGATCCACACCGCTCGCCAGAATCTCGCCCTCCTGTGCCATTTCATCCAAAATACGGCTCACCGTTGGAAAGCTCAGCCCTGTATCATGGGCAATTTTAGTTTTGGTAAATGTCTCCGAACCCCGAAGCGCCTTGCGGATCAAACACTCATTGATATTTTTTACAATTGACTTGTTATACCGAATATCGCTCATTTCTTCCTCCCGCTTCCTGCTCACTGCATTATCTAATTTTAAAAACTATTTTAAAAAGCGCCTTGATTGTAACACAAATAAAAAAAGACTGCAACTGTTTGCAGCCCTTTTTATAAACAATTCTGTGAATTAAAGGATTCCGATCTCTTTTTTAAATCGTAAAATACGCCTTACCGATTCATCAATCCGTTCTTCGGTGATTCTTCCTGTCTGTACTGCACTCAGGATCGCCGCATACTGGCTCTCAAATTCCGTGGAGATCAACAGATCATTCCCAGCCTCTACCGCCAGCACTGCCGCATCTACTTCTCCGCAGTAATCCAATATGGCTCCCATTGCCAGATCATCCGTCATAATGACGCCCTCAAACGCAAGCTCTTCACGCAAAACCTGATGTACCTTCTGTGAAAGAGACGCTGGATACTCATGATCAAAGCAGTTTACGATATTATGTGAAACCAAAACACTGCCGGCTCCCATTTCAATGCCTTTTTGGAACGGAAGAAAATCCTGATCATAAAACACGGTAGCTTCCCGATCGTCCACCGCGATCCCCGTATGGGTGTCCACATTATCGCCATAGCCCGGAAAATGCTTTAAAGAAGCACCTACACCTTGCTCCTTCATGATACTAACAGTCCTTCCCACAAAATCAGCAACCAGCTCCGGATTTCCTCCAAAAGAACGTGCATACATAAAATCCTCCGGATCATCTGCCAAATCACACACCGGCGCCAGATTCACATTGAGATGGAGCTCCTTCAAGAGCGCGCATTTTTCCTCGGTACTGCTGACAATGCCATTCCAACCCTCTACTGCATATATCTCTCTTGGAGAGGCAAATGGCTCTTCCCTGAAATACTGGCTCACTCTCACCACGCGGCCGCCCTCTTCATCCACCCCCATGAGCATAGGCGTCTTCGATACGGCCTGACAAGCGTCGATATGAGTGATCACCTGTTCTTTTGTATATCCTTCAAAATCTACAGCAAACAGCACATAACCGCCAAGTTGATATTCCTCGGCATAATAGGCTGCAGAGTCGGCGTCCGGAAACCGAGCAAAAAACATCTGCCCAATCTTTTCTTCCAGGCTCATGGCAGCCAGCCTCTGATCAATCTCCGGATCAGAAAACTCCGAAGGCTCCGTCTCACTGCTTTCCTGCAAACTTTCTTCCAATATACTATCCGCGATTTCCTCACAGCTCTGCTGTGCTTCACTGCTTTGCTGTGCTTCGCTCACGATATGATCACTGCTTGACTGCTCCTCCTGCTTTGCCGTACAAGCCGTCACCGACAGCAGCAGCATGCATATCAGACACATACTCTTTTTTATCATACTGACTCTTCCTCTTTGATCTGAATCTTATCGGTTCCAATCCTTCGAAAACGCTGATACCGGTTTTCTGTCAGCTCCTCTTCGCTCAATTGCTGCAGCTTTAAAATTTCTTCATATAAATCGCTGCCCAGCCTTTTCATCAGCACTTCAAACGCTGTGTCCTCTTGAATGACACGATCAACAATACCCAGCTTCTGCAGCTTTTCTGCCGTGAGCCCCAGATGCTCAGCTGCATCTTCACGGCGCGCGGCGTCTTTCCACAAAATACTGGCGCATCCCTCCGGCGAAATCACGGAATATGCTGCATTTTCCAGCATCCAAACCTGATTAGCCACTGCCAGCCCCAGCGCTCCGCCGCTGCCGCCCTCTCCTGTAATCACAGTAATCACCGGCACTCTCAGCGTCATCATCTCCATCAAATTCTCTGCAATTGCCTGCCCTTGCCCTCGTTCTTCAGCCTCTAAACCGCAGAACGCACCAGCTGTATCCACAAAGCAAATAACCGGCCGTCCAAATTTTTCAGCCTGCTTCATGAGCCGCAGCGCCTTACGGTATCCCTCCGGATGCGCAGAGCCAAAATTGCGGCGCACCTTTTCGCGGGTACTGCGTCCCTTTTCAGTACAGATTGCTGTAACGACCATTCCGTTTAGGCGGCCTATGCCGCCAACAATGGCTGGATCATCTCCAAAACGGCGATCGCCATGAAGCTCCATAAACTCGGAAAAAATGGCGCTGAAAAACTGAAGTCCTGTCGGACGCTCCGTATCGCGCGCCGCCAGTACCCGATCAAAGTCTCCCATGACCTACCTCTCTTTCTCTTGCCGATGATATCCTAACAAGCGCTTCAATGTGATTTTCAGCCGCTCCCGGGGTACAATTTTATCTAAAAAGCCTCTCTCCAGCAAAAACTCAGCTCTCTGGAAACCGGCCGGCAACTTCTTATGAATCGTCTGTTCAATCACGCGCGGCCCGGCAAAGGCAATCAGCGCCCCCGGCTCTGCCATCAGCACATCCGCCTCCATGGCAAAGCTTGCCGTCACACCGCCCGAGGTCGGATCGGTAAGCACCGCCACATAAAAACCGCCCTGATCGCTATGACGCTTTACTGCTCCGGCTACCTTAGCCATCTGCATGAGCGAGGTCGTGCCTTCCTGCATGCGAGCCCCTCCCGATACCGTAAATCCGACCACCGGCAATCGAAGCTCCGTGGCTCTTTCAAATGCACGTGTAATTTTTTCTCCCACAACAGCGCCCATAGAGCCCATCATAAATCCCGGCTCCATTACAAAGACAACACAGGGATGTGTACCGATCGTCGCACGACCGGTGATCACAGCCGATTTTTCTCCGCTTTGCTCTCCGTGTTTTTCCAGCTTTTCCTGATAGCCGGGAAAATCAAGGAAGTCCGCCGATATCAAATCTGCATCCCATTCCTCGAAGCTGCCTTCGTCAAAAAACCTCCTGATGCGTTCCCGTGCGCTGATCCGTGTATGGAATCCACAGAAAGGGCATACGCCCAGATTTCGCCCCAGTTCCTCGCTTAACATCATCTTCTTGCATTTTTCACATTTAATATACAGATGATCCGGAGGCTGCGGCGCATCACTTCTATAACTCCCTGTTTCTTCTAATGCATTTAAAGACTTCTTAAATTTATTTCCGTTTAGCATCCTCGAATCCTCATTAAGTCTGTATGATAATTACCCTGCAAAAATTCCGGCATGCTAAGGATCTCCAGCTGGAGATCAATATTGGTCGCTACGCCGCCAATGAGCAGTTCCCCTAAGGCTGCGCGCATCTTACGTACCGCCTCTTCTCTCGTAGGAGCGAACACGATTAGCTTGCCAATCATAGAATCATAATACGGCGGAATCATATAATCCTGATACAGCGCCGTATCAAAGCGCACCCATGGGCCGCCCGGAATATGAAGATCCGTCACCTTACCGCAGCTCGGCCGGTTTCCATGTTCCGGATCCTCTGCATTAATCCGGCATTCAATCGCATGGCCCTGTAGCGCCAGATGATGTGTCGCAAACGGAAGCTCTGCCCCGGCGGCTACTCGAATCTGCCATTTTACCAGATCAACACCGGTTACAAATTCTGTAACGGGATGTTCCACCTGAAGCCTTGTATTCATCTCCATGAAATAAAACTGACCATCATCCGTATATAAAAACTCAATCGTACCGACGCCGCTGTAGCCCACAGCCTTTGCCGCTCTGCGGGCGGCTTCTGCCATCTGCTCACGCGTCTCTTCCGCAATGACCGGCGAAGGGCTCTCTTCTAACAGCTTTTGATTTTTACGCTGTACAGAGCATTCTCGCTCTCCCAGCGTGATCACGTTTCCATATTGATCGCACAGCAGCTGTACCTCGATGTGATGTGTTTTGGTTAGGAACTTTTCCATATAGCACTGTCCGTCGCCAAAGGCGGCCTGTGCCTCCTGATATGCCGCTTCATAGGCGGCTCGTGCGTCTTCGGGCTTTTCGACTAAACGAATCCCTCTGCCGCCGCCGCCGGAACGCGCCTTGATGAGCACCGGGCAGCCGATTCGTTTTGCCTCTTGCACCGCCATTTCTCCGTCTCTAAGCAAATCACAGCCTTGGATAATCGGTACGCCGGCTGCCGCTACGCTGCGGCGCGCTGCTTCCTTGTCGCCCATCTTCTCGATTACATCACCTGATGGACCGATGAATTGGATGCGGCATTTCTCGCATAGACGAGCAAATTGTGCGTTTTCGGAAAGCAATCCATAGCCTGGATGAATGGCTGCTGCCCCGGATTCCACAGCTACCGTCAGCAGCGCTGCCATATTCAAATAGCTCTCCTGCACGCTAGCACCGCCAATGCAGTAGCTTTCATCCGCTAACGACACATGCAGCGCATCGCGGTCTGCCTCCGAAAACACAGCCACCGTCTGCACGCCCATCTCCTTGCAGGCACGAATGATCCGTACCGCAATTTCTCCTCTGTTTGCTACCAAAATCTTAGGAAACATGCCATTCTCCATCCTGTCCTTAAAACTTTATCGAATCAGGGCAAATGCAAATTCTCCCTGCACAGCTACCTGATCTCCTACATACGCCTTGCCCTCGGCAAACCGAAAATTGCCTCGGCGTTTGTTGATTCTGCATTTTGTCACAATCGTATCGCCCGGTTTCACCATTTTGCGGAATTTGACCTTATCCATATGTGTAAAATAAGGTGTCGAACCCACCTCGTCACCTGTCAGTAACATGCAACAGGTCTGTGCCATAATCTCACACAAAATCACACCTGGTACTACCGGATTTCCCGGGAAATGTCCCTGCAAAAACCACTCGTCTCCCCGCACCGTATAACGTCCCTCCGCCTCGTCCGCGCTGATCGCTTCAACTTCAT
This sequence comes from uncultured Clostridia bacterium, assembly GCA_947570515.1. Taxonomy (GTDB): domain Bacteria; phylum Bacillota; class Clostridia; order Lachnospirales; family Bianqueaceae; genus CALWPV01. The sequence goes on along the minus strand of CANOUM010000004.1, from coordinate 11,734 downwards.
CGACCAGCAGCATCGGCTCGCGGTGCGGCAATATCTTTTTTAATTCTTCTCGGTTCATAACATCCTCATCATTTGATTACACAAGTCTAAACAACGGCTGGCCATACTCCACCAGCTGCCCATTCTGCACGAGCACCTCAGCAATCTCGCCCTCCTGCTCAGCGCAGATCTCGTTCATCAGCTTCATCGCCTCAATAATACACAGCACATCGCCTGACTGCACTGCATCTCCGGGTTTTACAAATGGATCTGCATCCGGCATGGAAGCCGCATAGAATACGCCCACCATCGGCGCACAGATCACCCGCCCCTTAGCTTCTGCGGCCGGCGTCTCTTCCTGATCCGGGGCTGCAGCCTGCATCAGTATTGGCTTTTCTGTTGCAATCTGCGGCGAAGCACTGACGGCGGCCTCCTGTCTTTCCATTGTCACCTGGCCGTCTGCCAAAAGCTCCACTTTCGTCAGATGATACTCCTGCATCATTGACGCCAGCTCTTTTAATTCCTGTATATTCATTCTCAGACGTCTCCATTCTCATACTTATGAAACACCAGACAAGCATTATGCCCGCCAAAGCCTAAATTGGTAGACATCGCCCATTTCCCATCAAAAGTCTTCGCCTCTGTGCCTGGTGTATAATCCAGATCACAGCTAGGATCCGGCTGCTCTAAACCGATCGTTGGGGGAATCTTTCCATCCCGCAGCGCATACGCACATACGCATGCCTCTACTGCGCCCGTGGCGCCCAGCATATGTCCCGTCATAGACTTAGTAGAACTGATCGCAGCCTGATGTGCTCCTTCTTCTCCCAGCGCCTTTTTAAAGGCAAGCGTCTCGGTGCTGTCATTCAGCGGCGTGGAGGTACCATGTGCGTTGATATACAGCCCCTCGGCAGCCTGCAGACCGCTCTGCTCCATTGCCATGCGGATTGCCCGGGTAATACCGTCCGCCTCCGGATCGGGCGCGGTGATATGATGTGCATCATCCGTATTGCCATATCCCGTAATCTCACAGTAGATATGCGCCCCTCTGGCCTGCGCATGAGAAAGCTCCTCCAGCACTAAAATACCGGCACCCTCGCCCATCACAAAGCCATCACGCCGTGCATCAAAGGGGACGCAGGCCGTAGCAGGATCCGGGTTTTTGCTCAGCGCCATACAATTCGTAAATCCTGCAATGGAGATAGGCGTAATGGCGGCCTCTGTTCCGCCGGCAATGATCGCATCCGCATATCCGTGATGAATTGCTCGGTATGCTTCTCCTACCGCATGGCTGGAAGTTGCGCAAGCCGTCACGATGGGCAGCGTTGGCCCCTTTGCCTGATATTCAATTGCCACAAGTCCTGTGGCCATGTTGCTGATCATCATCGTAACCAAATACGGAGAAATCCGTTTGGGACCGCTTTTCAACAGCTTCTCTGTTTCAGAAACCAGAGTCTGAATCCCGCCGATACCGCTGCCGATATATACGCCAAGCCGCTCGGGATCGATCTTCCCTTCCTGGCTCAGTCCGCTATCCTCCATAGCCTCTTTCGCTGCCGCCAGCGCATACTGACAGTTTAGATCCGTACGACGCGCCTCGCTCTTATCCATACACACCAGCGGATCAAAATCCTTCACCTCAGCGGCCACTGTTACTTTATATTCTGCCGTGTCAAACTTGGTAATATGATCAATGCCGCTGCGTCCTTGCTGCAGCCCTTCCCATGTTTCCTTCGCTGTATTTCCCACAGGGGTTACGGCTCCCAGCCCTGTGATAACTACTCTGCGCTCCATACTTTCCGGTCTCCTTTCATTTATATGCTGCTCGATTACATGCACAGACCGCCGTCTATACGAATGACCTCTCCCGTAATGTATCCGGCGGCATCAGAGGCCAAAAATGCTGCTAATTCCGCAATCTCCTCAGCTCTACCCATCCGCCCGAGCGGAATATTCTGTGCGTACAAATCCTTCATTTTTTCATCCAGCTGCGCCGTCATATCCGTCTCGATAAATCCCGGCGCAATGCAGTTACAGGTCACATTTTTACCTGCCAACTCCTTAGCCACTGACTTACTAAATCCAATGAGTCCAGCCTTTGCCGCCGCATAATTAGCCTGCCCCGGATTCCCCATCAGCCCTACCACCGAAGTGATATTGATGATGCGTCCGCTCTTTTTACGAATAAAATTAGAATACAGATTTTTCGTCATATTAAAAGCGCCCTTTAAATTGGTCGCAAGCACAGCGTCAAAATCCTCTTCCTTCATCAGCGGCACTAGCTTATCCCTGACAATACCCGCATTATTAACTATAATATCCACCGGCCCCAGTTCCTGCAGCATGGTCTTGCAAAGCTGCTTAACTGCCTCAAAATCAGAAACATCACATTGATATGCCTTGGCCTCACTCCCCAGCGCTGCCAGCTCTGAAACTGTTTGCTCTGCCGCCTGCGTATTACCGGCATACACGATCGCCACCTTTGCGCCCTGCTCTGCAAAGCGAAGCGCAATTGCTTTTCCGATGCCCCGGGATCCGCCCGTTACAATGGCTGTCTTTCCTTTTAAATTCATGTTGTCCTCCGCTATTTACAGCTGACTGATGATGACCTGCAGGCTCTCCATAGTATCGCAGTGATATACTGCAAAATCCGGTGCAAGCCGCTGTACAAATCCAAAGAGCGTCTTGCCGGGGCCTACTTCAATCATCGTATCAATGCCGCTTTCCATCATATTTTCCAGCGTCTTCTGCCATAACACCGGACTCTCAATCTGCGCCGCCAGTGTTTGCTTCATGGCCTCGCCCTCTGGATAGGGCTGTGCCGTTTGATTAGCGTATACCCTTATTGTCGGCGCCTTCATATCGACCTGTACCAGCTCTGCGGCAAAGCCCTCAGCCGCCGTTTTCATGAATGGACTATGGAAGCCTCCGCTCACCGGAAGCACCACCGCCCGCCCTCTGGCCGCCTTGACCTTTTCAGTAAACGCCGTCATCTTTTCGGCTGCGCCGGCCACGGCTATCTGTCCCGGACAATTATAGTTTACCGGATATACATCGCCCACTTCGCGGCAGATCGCTTCGACAGTTTCGGCCGGTAGCTTCAGCACCGCCGCCATTTGACCGGGATGCGCCTCGGCCGCTTTTTGCATGAGCTGCGCTCTTTTTTGCACCAGCCGAAAGCCTTCTTCTGCCGAAAAAGCACCGGCGTATGTGAGCGCTGCCAGCTCGCCAAGCGAGAACCCGGCCACTGCCTCCGCCTTGATGCCGGCAAAGGCGAGCGCCTCGGCAATCGCCAGATCTACAGCAAATACGCAGGGCTGCGTGTTTGCTGTGACGGAAAGCTCCTCCTTAGTGCCGGCAAAGCACTGCGCGCTTGTGCCGGGCCTTTGCTGATCGGCAATCTGAAATACTTTTTGCGCTGCGTCGTTCTGCTCATAAAAATCACGCCCCATACCGGGATACTGCGCGCCCTGCCCTGCGAATAACAAACCTATTTTAGCCATTTTGCTGCGCCTCCCAGTACCTGCTCTGCTTCTTCAAACATTTCTCGAATGATATCGGCTGCCGGCTGCTCCTTTGTGACCATAGCCGCAATCTGGCCGGCCAGGAACGTGCCTTCCTGCTCATTGCCCTCTACCGCGGCTTTGCGCAGCGAACCAGCGCCCATGCGCTCCAGCTCTTCATCTGAAACATTGCTGTTGTATTCTTTTTTTAGATATTCCTTGGTAAAGGGATTGCGGATCGCACGCACCGGATGCCCCAGACGGCGCCCCGTCACCATTGTATCAATATCCTTTGCTTTTAAAATCCGCTGCTTATAAACCGGATGGACTGTGCACTCCTCGGCGACTAAAAACCGTGTTCCAACCTGTACCCCCTCGGCGCCCAGCATAAAGGCGGCTGCAATTCCCCGGCCATCGCCGATACCGCCTGCGGCCAGTACCGGAATATCCACGGCATCCGCCACCTGCGGAACCAGTACCATCGTCGTCAAATCTCCTACATGCCCGCCGGACTCTCCGCCTTCTGCAATCACGGCATCTACGCCGCGCTTGGCCATCATCTTGGCAAGGGCTACTGACGCAACCACCGGAATCACCTTAATTCCTGCGGCTTTCCAATCCTTTACATATTTAGCCGGATTGCCGGCGCCTGTAATGACAACCGGCACCTTTTCCTCAATGACCAGCTGTGCTACTTCATCTACAAAGGGACTCATCAGCATCACATTGACACCAAAGGGTTTATCCGTCAGACGGCGCGTTTCATGAATCTGCTCCCTCAGCCAGGCAGCGTCCGCATTCATTGCTGCAATGATGCCCAAACCTCCGGCATTAGAAACAGCGGCGGCCAGACTGCTGTCGGCAATCCATGCCATTCCGCCCTGAAAAATAGGATATTCTATACCTAATAACTCACAAATTGATGTTTTAATCATCTTTTCCTCTTTCTTCTCCATTAAAAAAGTTCGCCGCAGATAAATTGTTACTGCAGGCGAACTCTGACTTAAAAGGTTAGGCTTCCTCGCCCGTTAATTCTGCAATCTTCTCTACCATGTCTCCAATCGTCTTGGGCACACTGTCTGAGTCGATATCCAGCTCAATGTCAAACTCCTCTTCGCAGCTCATGGTCAAATCAACGACTGCCAGACTGTCGATGTCCAGCTCATCAAATGTGGTTTCCATCGTCACCGTATTTTCGGTGATGTCTTGCTCTGCTAAAATTTTGTTGATTCTTTCTAAAATGCTCATGATGTTTCCTCCAAAACTGAATTTGTTTTATTTTATTTATGACACCGCAGCACACATGCTCCGGTGGTAAAACCGGCTCCAAAGCCCGCCAGGGCCATATACCGGCTATTAGCAAGTTTTCCGCTTCGGTTTAATTCATCCAATACGATCGGGATGCAAGCCGAAGATACATTTCCTGTTTCTGCAATCACACTGGGCACTTTTTCCATCGGTATTTTCAGACGGCGCGCAGCCGCTTCCATAATGCGCTGATTCGCCTGGTGCAGTACCATAAAATCCAGATCCTCCGGCGTGATGCCGGCTTCTTCGGTGACCGCCTTGATATCACGGCAAATAGAGCTTACCGCAAACTTAAATACCTCCTGACCATCCATTGCCAAAGCCGAAGCTTTTCCCGGGATCTGTGTATAAGGGCAGCTCCCCTTTTCATGTGGAATAATCAGCGACTCGTCATTGCCCTCCGCTGTAAGACGAATTGAGAGCAGATCATCGCCCTCTCCCAGCACCACTGCTCCGCAGCCATCTCCAAAAAGCACACAGGTGCTGCGCTCGCTCCAGTCCACAAAACGGCTCATTGCCTCCGCGGCAATCACGAGTACTTTTTTTACGCGGCCCCTGGCAAAATATCCTGCCGCTACATCCAGCGCATATACAAACCCGGAACAAGCAGCATTGACGTCAAAGGCCGGACATTTCGCTCCCAAATACTTCTGCACCACACAGGCAAAGGCCGGTGAAACAAAATCTCCCTGCAGCGTGCTGCAAATAATCAGATCCAATTCTTCTGCTTTTACACCGCTGCTCTCCAGAGCCTGCTGTGCCGCCGGCAGCGCAATATCGATCAATTTTTCGTCTTTAAGCAGGTGCCGCCGGCCAATGCCGGTACGCGTCCGGATCCATTCATCGCTGGTATCTAAAAAGGTACTGAGTTCATCATTTGTCACTGCAAGCTGCGGCAGGCAGCTCCCTGTTCCTAACAGCGTAAAGCTTGTAAGATTCATCTAAACCTCCGTTTTCCCGGCGAAGAAATCCCGCAGCTTCTGTATGCCCCTAAGCATAGCATATTGTTCTTCTTTTGTCAGCCCCAAAGTGATATATTTCACCATGCTCATGTGGAAATCCGCATGACGCCGGTACACAGCCCGTCCTTTACTCGTCAGACTCACGTAAATTACGCGGCCGTCCTTTTCACTTCGTTTTTTCTGCAGCAATTCTTTTTTTACCAGTTTATTCACGCCCACCGTAACCGATGCCAGCGTAATATTTAATCGTTCTGCAATCGCCGAGATTGTCTTGCGTTCTTTTCCTCTTCCTACGGCTTCAATCAAATGAATCTCCGCAATGGAGAGCCGCGCAGCGGCAGCGCTTCCTTTGCAGATCATTTTCCGCTCCATCTTTTCAATTGTCTGATAGGTGGATACCAACAATTGATTTAATTCTTTCACAAATCCTTCGCTTCCCATGGCACCCTCCCTCCAATTACTTTGAAAGACTAACTAAGTATAGCGTGCTCTTCTTCACCTGTCAACCTATTTTTTCTGACCCTTTATTCTTTCTTTGCATATGCTAAGAAAGAAAGGGGGAATCGCCATGCCATATTATCAGACCATCAGCTGTCAGCAAGCCTGGCAGCTGATTCACAGCCGTTATGGATGCCGCATTTTAGATGTACGGGATCCTGCTGAATTTGCCGAGGGCCATATCCACGGTGCTGTCAATATTCCGCTTCATAGCGTTCCTCGCCGGGCGCCTGCACTCTTTCCCGGCCGCCGCCAGCCTCTGCTGGTTTACTGCGGCAGCGGTGCTCGCAGCCTTCCGGCCGCGCAGGTTCTTTCTGTAATGGGCTATGCCCGTATCTATAACCTTCAAGGCGGATTGCAATATTGGCCCTATGAACTATGGCAAAGCTAAACAAGAGACGCTGCATATTTCTTAAAAATGCAGCGTCTTGTCATTTTGTCTCTGATTTGTAAATTCTTTATAACTTATCGCGAAATTTAGAAAAACTCGTTGAACTTAAAGGGGCTTTAGTATATAATATGTAGGAAATAGGCTTATATTGTACGTTTTTGGTATTCTTTGAAACCAAAACAGCTAAAGGAGATAAAGAAAAGGTGGTGCACAAATGGCTGAAGAATTAAAAATTGCGGCGTATGCCCTTTCTTCAACGGGAAAAGAACTCAATCTTGATAATATGTATGTAAACGGACGGTATGTGAATGTCGGTTCCGATACGCAATCCGTTTTTAATAAAATCTCTCATGCAGATTTTCAAATTTACGGTGTATGCGATTCTGAAATTGGCGCTGATGACTCGCGTGAACGCGGCGCTGCCAACAGCAATGCCGTCATGCAGATGTTTCAGCATCTGCAAACAACCCTCACCGATGTGGGCAAAATCGAAAAGGAGCGCATCTGGGACGCTCTGGTCGAGACCAACCGCATGTTTAAACATCAGAAAAACGATGCGCTTCTCGATGAAATGGGCTCTTCTTTTGCCGGTCTTTTCCTTCATGGCAACCGAGGACTTGCCGTTCATTTAGGAGATAGCCGTATTTACGTCATCCGCGGCGGACGCATGCTGCAGATCACGGATGATCATTTAGAGTCCAGCGATATGTATCGACTGGGCGTCATTTCCCAGTCTCAGGCTGAAGTCCATAAAGGCTCCTCTCATCTGACCGCTTATCTGGGAATGGATGATATTTATGATGCTAAGGAGGAAGCCTTCTCCAAATATTTCGTGTTCTATCCCGGTGATACCTTCTTGATTTGTACGGACGGTGTTTCCGATGCCATTTCTAATGAAGAAATGGAGCGTATGATCCGGCTCCTAAAAGACGCCTCGGTCGATACGCTCGCGACCATGATCATGAAAGCCGCAACCGATCACAGCGAAGACGATATGACGCTTATGGTACTCCGTGTAGAAGATGCTCCCGGAGAAGCCCCCAAGCGCGGTACCTCTACTATTCCGAGAAAAGAAAACTTTGAAAAGAAAAGCCGTCCCAGCGGAGAGGATACTTCCCGTCAGAACCTCCTTTCCAAGATCCCCAGAGGCGGCCGCAAAACAGAACCGGACGATGAAAACATCGATTTTGATGATTCTTCCGCTTCCTCATCTGCGTCTGCTCGCCTTTCGCCTCGCCCTCGTACGCTTTCGCCATTGCATGAAGATCCCGTTTACGATGATGAGGACGATCAGGAAAGCATTTTAGATCGCCTGTTAAGCAATCCCAAGCAACTGGCTATGCTAATTGGCGGTGCTGTTGTCGTAATTCTTCTTTTGATTGTGATTATTTCTGCCTTTAGTAAAGAAGATGAGCCGCAAGTCTCTTCTTCTGCTCCTACTTTGGAAAGCAGCGTTATTGTTGATTCTAATCTCTCTAACAATAGCGATATCTCCACTCCTGATAACTCTTCTGATTCTAATAACTCGCAGAATTCGCAGAACTCGCAGGATTCCCAAAATTCAGGTGATTCTTCTTCATCGGATAGTAATTCTTCCAATTCTTCTAGTTCTGACTCTTCTGTGGTTACTTCTGTACAGGATTACACAGTACAGGATGGTGACTATTTCTCCAGTATTGTTTTATATTTTTATGATAGCGCCGATGTGTCATTGATGGAGGCCTTTGCTGAATATAATGATATGACGCTTGATTCTCCGCTCTATCCCGGTATGGTTCTTAAAGTACCTCCGGTCGAAGAGCTAAACCAATAATAGACCCACAAAAGGAGGGCCGGCATACGCCCTCCTTTTCTATTTCTATTGAATGAAGTGGAGGAACTCATGAACGATTCCGAAAAAAAAGCGCCCCCTAAGCGAAGAGGCCGTATTTTTTTATTCGCTCTCTGCTCTGCCGTTCTCCTTGGCTTGCTTTTTGGCGGCGGCATCTTTGCTCTGACGCGCCACTATGCCAAGACCGCATCATCATTTTCGCTCGCTGACCAAGGATACAGCGGCAATTCTTTTCAGAAATTACTTTCACTGGTTCAGGATAACAATGCCATCTCCGAAACCTGCGAACGTGTTCAGCGTAGCGTTGTCACTCTTGTCGTCGATGTATCTTACGAAGGCTCTTACGGTCAGGGACTTGGCTCTGGTGTAATTTTCAAAGAAGAAAATAATCACCTGTATATCCTCACCAATGCGCATGTCGTTGCCGAGGCGCAGCGCATCTATCTGTATACCTTTGCCGGCGATCTGGCAGAAATGCAGCTGGTTGGCGTCGATACAGAATCTGATCTTGCCGTTGTCTCTATCGACAAAACTAAACTCTCTGAAGAAGTGGGCAGCCAGCTCACCATAGCAGAGCTTGGCGACAGCGATCAGCTGCGCTCAGGCCAGCTTGCCATTGCCATTGGCAGTCCCCATGAGCTTGCCTATCAAAACTCGGTAACCGTCGGTGTCATTAGTTATCCGAAGCGTGAAATCAAATTATCCGAAACACCCGGCACCTACATCCAGACCGATGCTGCCATTAACCCCGGCAACTCAGGCGGACCGCTTTTCAATGAGCAAGGCGAGGTCATCGGTATCAATTCCAATAAAATTGCTTTAGAGGATGTCGAGGGAATCGGTTTTGCTATCCCGATCAATCATGCACAGGAGGTTGTGAATGCCCTGCTAAAAGAAGGCTTTGTGCAGTATCTCACACTGGGCGGCATTGACGATTCCTCCTTCCTTTCAGAATCATTAGCAGGACTGTACCATGTGCCGTCCGGTCTTGTCATTCATCATATTCGTTCCGGCAGTTCAGCCGAAAAGCAAGGACTGCGCTCTGGTGATATTATCACCGAAATTGACGGTCAGGTTCTTAGCTCTATGGAAGACGTCAATGAAATTCTGCTTTCCTGTGAAGTAGGCGACACGGTTCTTGTGACCGTCATCCAAGGCCGCGATGCTTCCAATCCTCTTTCTCTCGAGCTCGTTCTCGAACCTTTGGATGAGGATGCAGATCCCGCTGGCGGATTCTGGGGCGACAACAACTCCCAGCCTCCTACCTTTCGTTAAAGGATTCCGGTCATGAAATTAACGGTTTGGATTTTTGAGCCTCACCGCCCAACCGCTCTCCAGCTGCACGCAGCCTGGCAGACCGTAAGCGGAAATCAGGCCTTTCTGTTCTCGGCGCTCCCTGCGCCTGGCTGCACTCCTTTTCCCGATCTTTTTATGGCCGAACTTCAATCCCACTGTGACGAAGTGACGCAGCTTCTTCTCACGCTGCGTCAATCAGCCAGTACGGATTTTCTCCCTGTCACCGCCGATACCTCTGCCGCCACTTTTACACGCGCGCAGCAGCTTGGCGCAATTGATTATATTTTAAAACCCTTTACTATGCGCAGGCTTCATCGAAGCCTGCGGCGTTATCTGGCCCTCAAGCAGGGTCTCTCTGCCGATTGTGTTTTAACACAGACAGAACTGGACCGCTTCTTTTTTTCCGGCGAGCGCCGGAAACTGCTCATGCCTTCTTCCCTTTCAGAGGCTGAACAGATTGGCTTTCAGCGTATGCTTTCTTTGCTGCTGCATCAGCGCAGGCTTACGGTTTTGGAGGCTTCGTCGCTGCTGGCCGTTTCACATGTGACAGCGCGCAAATATTTAGAGCTTATTGTTGCTGCTGGTTACGCGGCCAAACAGCCGATCTATGGCGCTGCCGGCAGACCTCATTATCTTTATCTATATAATACATCGGAGGAACTATGAAAACGATTATTTTGGCAACTAAAAATGCGGGAAAGGTCCGTGAATTTAGGGACTTGACAGGCGGCTTCTGCGAGGTGCTTACGATGGCTGAGGCCGGGATCCATTTGGATATCGAGGAAACCGGAACAACCTTTGCAGAAAATGCATCCATCAAAGCGCGCGCTGTCTGGGAGGCACGTGCCGCCGCTGGTTTTTATGATACGGTCATTTCAGATGATTCAGGGATTGAAATTGATTTTTTGGATAAAAAGCCGGGCATTTATTCATCCCGCTGGCTTGGCGAAGACACTCCTTACACCGAAAAAAATCAAATTGTGCTCAATCTGCTTGCTCCGGCGCCCGAAGATAAGCGTACCGCCCGTTATGTCTGCGCCATGTCTGCCATCCTGCCTGATGGAAGTGAGATTTCGGTACTGGAAACCACAGAGGGCTGCATTGCCTATGAAGCTAAAGGAGAAAATGGCTTTGGATATGATCCTATTTTTTTGATCCCTGAAACGGGTCTCACTTTTGCTGAGATGTCGGCTGAGGCTAAGCATGCCATCTCTCACCGCGGCAAAGCCCTGCGCCTGCTCCAGCAGCATTTGCATACTGCCGGCATTGTGTAAGCCTATGCGCTATTTAATTCTCAGTGATACACACGGGCATACACGGGATGCCTGCTTATTGATTGAGCAGTGGCATGCACAGATCGACGGGGTATGGCATCTGGGCGATCATGCCCGCGATCTTCATTTTTTAAAACAACAGTATGGCCACGTCTTTCAGCTGGCATTCAGCGGTGTTTCCGGCAATTGTGATCCCCTTAGCTCTACGCCGAATCAGCGCATTTTTGATTGCGAGGGCCGCCGCATCCTGATGTGTCATGGTCATCTGCACCATGTTAAAAGCGGCCTTACTTATCTGCGTCAAAAGGCTCAGGATGTCTCTGCGAACATTGTCCTTTTCGGTCATACACATATACCTTTTTATCTCGAAGAAAACGGTATCTTATATCTAAATCCCGGTTCGCTCACAGCGCCGCGCGGCGGCAGCCATGCAGGATATGCTCTACTTGAAATCTCCGGCAAGAAAGCCGCGGCTTCTTTGATGGATTATTCTAATTTTTTTTAAAAATTCGGCTTCACCTGACACACTGCGTCCTCAGGCGCGTCAAAAGGCCAACCGCTGTGAAGCAGCGGCTCTTAGGCCGGCGGAAAAATCCCCTTCCATTCGGCACGCCTTGCGATCTTAAGCGGGTTCTTATAACAGCGGTTCACAGAAATCGATCCCTGTACGCCGGTTTGGTACAAAACAGTTT
>CANOUM010000003.1 GCA_947570515.1 uncultured Clostridia bacterium | reverse complement strand
CAGCTCTGCGTTTTTTCTGCTCCTTCATAATCTCAATCCGCCTGCGTACCTGCGCAAGCTCGTTTTCCCGAACATACTGCTGATACTGCTTTCCCTCATGATAATACTGCCAGTACGAATATCGCCTACCTTTCCCTTTCCAAACAATCGTACCCGGTGAATGCTCTAAATTTTCATTCAGCTTTGCAAGCCTGAGATACATATCATAAAACATCTCGCACATTTGCTCCTTTGCTTTTTCAATTTCCACCATACTCATCACCCCCTATCATTAGTATCGTACAAATATAAGATAAATCGCACTCCATTGCATCGCCGATCAATCTGTGCTAAAATTCAAACATCTCATTATCAAAACAAACGGAGGATTCTTATGAAATTTTCTCAAATGCCCTATCAAAGACCAGATTTAGCACAGCTCAAAGCTCAGATGCAGGAGCTCACTAACAGGCTTCAGCAAGCGCAAAGCTATACACAGGCCAAAGATGTATTTCTGGAAAAAGAAGACTTTGAAAAACATTTTGAAACCATGGCCACTCTGGCTCAGATCCGCCACAGCATCGATACCCGCGACACATTTTATGATCAGGAAATGCAGTTCTGGAATGCTGCTATGCCCGAACTCGAAGAATATGCTCAGGCCTGGACAATCGCCCTGCTCCATTCTCCATACCGTGCTGATTTTTCTAAGGAATACGGCGATCTCATGTTCAAAAACGCCGAGATTTCTCTCAAAACCTTCTCTCCCGAGATCATTCCCGAGCTGCAGCAGGAAAATGAACTGACACAGGCCTATGAAAAATTGCTGGCCTCCGCACAGATTTCATTTGAAGGCAACATATACACACTGTCACAAATCGGCCCCTTCAAAAGCGATCCTGACGATGCTCGCCGCCTCGCGGCTTGGAAAGCAGAAGCCTCCTGGTATAAAGAAAACCAAGCGCAGCTAGACAATATCTATGATCAGCTCGTTCACCTGCGTGATAAAATGGGCAAAAAACTCGGCTACGAGGGATATACCACGCTTGGCTACTACCGGATGGGCCGAAACTGCTACACAAAAGAAGACGTCGAACGCTTCCGCGCTGCCGTTGTTAAACATTTGGTTCCCGTAGCCGATCAGATCTACCGCGAGCAAGCCAAACGTCTCGGAAAAGAATACCCCATGAGCTTCGCCGACAACGCCCTTCAGTTCCGTTCCGGCAATCCCAAGCCCGCCGGCACCCCCGACGACATCCTCGCACAAGGCAAAAAATTCTACGACGAGCTCTCCCCCGAAACCAGCGAGTTCTTCAACACCATGCTCAGCAACGAGTTATTAGACGTCCTGTCTACCGAAGGCAAAGCCGGTGGCGGGTACTGCACCAGCATCCCGGACTATGAAGTTCCTTTTATCTTCGCCAACTTCAACGGCACACAGGGCGACGTCGAGGTCGTCACTCACGAAGCCGGTCATGCTTTCGCCTGCTGGATGAACCGCAACCGTATTCCTTCCGAATACATCTGGCCAGGCATGGAGGCCTGCGAGGTACACTCCATGTCTATGGAATTTTTCGCTTGGCCATGGGCCGAAGGCTTCTTCCGCGAAGACACGCGCAAATTTTATTACAACCATCTTTCCGGCGCGCTCACCTTCATTCCCTACGGCACTCTGGTCGACCATTTCCAGCATGTTGTTTACGAAAAGCCGGATCTCACACCAGCCCAGCGCCATGCTGTCTGGAAAGAGCTGCTCGGCATCTACATGCCCTGGATGCGCCTCGACGGAGATATTCCATTCTACAGCGAAGGAGAAGGCTGGCAGCGTCAGCATCACATTTATTCCAGTCCCTTCTACTATATCGATTATTGCCTTGCACAGACGGTATCGCTCCAGTTCTGGGCTCTCATCCAGCAAAACCCCGCCAATGCCTGGAAGCATTACATGGCGTACACTCGCCAGGGCGGCAGCCACGTCTTTACTGAGCTTCTTCAAAACGCAGAGCTAGACACGCCCTTCGAAGAGAAATGCCTGCAGACCGTTTGCAGCGCTGCCAACAGCTGGCTCTCCGATTTTGATTTAACGGGGATCGAATAAGCCATGAAACACACATCACCCCGGCGGCACAGCCGCAAAAGCTATTTAAATGACTTTCACCAAACGGCTGACGGTGCATATGCTTATAAGGGTGCCCTATATTCATATACTTCAAAGAACAAGAGCCTAAAACAGGCTCTTGTTCAGCTTTGGGCTCTCTATGCCGCCATGCTTGCGGCCGTCATCATCGCCGGCTGTCTGCCGGTAAATGGCATGCAAAGCTCAATTTATGTCATCCTCCCCTATGCCGCACTGCTCATTTGTATCATCCGTTTGGGCTGGATGCTCGGCCGTCTAACAGCCGGCGGAACTCCACTTCGTGAATATATCTATCTGTCCTGCGTTCCTAAGTTTCCTACATGGATCATCCTAAGCGTAATCTGCAGCATATTTTTACTCACAGGGGAACTCATCTATCTAGCCATATATCAGACAGAGCATTCCAGCATCTTTTGGTTCTTTTTCACACTGATCTTCTTTCTCATTGCTGCTTTTTGGAGCAAACGCCTCATTCGCCAAATGCAATGGTCAAAATAAACAAATTCTCTTTTCAAGCGTCCGCATATTGCACACAAGCGTGCATTGACAAAACACTTTGTTGCAAGTAAAATATCATTCAAAATCAAAAGATGATTTTTAAGATTCAAAAACTTTCATTTTTAAGAACACCGGGAGATTTTAACCCGTTTAATTCTCTATATTTTTCCAGAAGGAGGATTTCAAAATGAAGAATCCAAAACGATTACTTGCACTATTGTTAGCACTGACGATGTGCATCGGACTTTTGGCTGCATGTGGTAAATCCGGAGATGATCAGTCCTCCGATACCCAGACCGCCAACGCAGGTGCCGACAACAAAGAAGACAAAACCCTGGTTGCCGCCAGCAACCATTTCGAGGGAAAATTCTCCCCTTTCTTTGCACAAAGCGCCGAAGACAATAACATTGTTAGCCTGACGCAGATCTCATTGTTAGGCACCGACCGTGTCGGCGCTATTGTTGAAAAGGGAATCGAAGGCGAGACCCGCCCTTACAACGGTACCGATTATCATTACACCGGCACTTCCGACCTTACGATTACTGAGAACGAGGATGGTACCGTATACTATGATTTCACTTTAAGAGACGATCTGCAGTTTTCCGACGGAACCCCCGTTGATATCGATGACGTCATCTTCACCATGTATGTACTGGCCGATCCCACCTACGACGGATCCACCACGCTTTACAGCCAGCCGATTTTAGGCATGGATCAATACCGCAGCGGCATGTCCACTCTTTCCGTTCTTCTGGCGGCCGCCGGCAAAGAAAATACCGATTTCAGCAACTGGACCGAAGAGCAGCAAAAAGCCTTTTGGAAGGCTGTCGAAGAGGGCGGCGCTAAATTCGCTCAGGAAATCGTAGATTACTGTGCTGCTGAGGGCTACAACGCCGAGGGTGATGTAGCCGCCGCCGCTGCTAACTGGGGCTTCGAAGGTCTGGCAAGTGATGCTACCGCAGAGGATTTCTTCATGGCTATCGGTGATGCCTATGGCTGGAACTTTGCCTCCATCGAAGGCGAAAGCGCCGGTTCTGCATTATCTGATCTCATTCCCGAAGAAGTATATGAATATTCTACCATCGGCGTTTCCACCGGAAATTCCGCTTCCTATATCGAAGGAATCCAGCGTACCGGCGATTATAGCCTGCGCATTGTTGCAACTGAAATTGCCGCCAACATGGTGTACTCCTTAGCTCTGCCCATCGCTCCTCTTCACTACTACGGCGATGAAAGCAAGTATGATTATGAAGGCCATTCCTTTGGCTTTGATAAAGGCGATCTCTCCAGTGTACGCGCCAAAACCACTAAGCCCTTAGGCGCCGGCGCATATACGTTCAACAACTATTCAAATGGTACAGTTTATTTAGATGCTAATCCTTCTTATTATCAAGGTGCTCCGGCTATTGCTCATTTAAACCTCCTCGAAACGCTGGAGGATGACAAAGTTGTAGGTATCCAGGCCGGTACCATCGATATCGGAGATCCTTCTTATTCTACCGATGTACGCGACCAGATCGCCGAATACAACGGCGGCTCTGACGCTCTCGAGGGCGACGTCGTGACCATTAAGCTTTATGACTTTTTAGGCTACGGCTATATAGCCATGAGCGCCGACAATGTCAACGTCGGCGGCGAGCCCAATTCAGAGGCCTCCCGCGCACTGCGTAAGGCCATCGCTACCGTCATCTCTGCCTATCGTGCAGAAGGAATCGATTCTTATTATGGCGACACGGCTTCCGTCATTAACTATCCGATTTCCAGCACTTCATGGGCAGCTCCTCAGGTAACCGACGATGGATATCAGGTTGCTTATTCTGTTGATGCCAGCGGCAAAGCCATCTACACCGACGGCATGTCCGCCGAAGAACGCTATCAGGCTGCTCTGGATGCTGCTTTAAGCTTTTTTGAAGCAGCCGGCTATACCGTAGAAAACGGCAAACTGACAGCCGCTCCCGCAGGAGCTAAATTAGAATATCAGGTGAACATCGGCGCTAACGGCAACGGATCGCATCCCTCTTTCCTTCTGCTGAAAAACGCATCCGATGCGCTTGCCAAAATCGGTTTTACGCTATCCATCAACGACATCGCTACTGCCGCCGAGCTTTACCAGACCTATCAGTCCGGCGTAGCCGATATCTGGGTCGCTGCTTGGGGCGCAACACCTGATCCCGATATGTATCAGATTTACCACAGCCTCGGATCTACCAACTACTATCGGATCTTCGATGAGGATCTGGATGAACTCATCACTTCAGCCCGTCAGTCTACTGATCAGACCTATCGTAAAGGACTCTATAAGGCCGCCATGGAAATCGTCATGGACTGGGCTGTAGAAATCCCGATTTACCAGAGAAGCGAATGCTATATCTTCTCCACCGAACGTGTCGACATCAGCTCTCTGACGCCTGACATGACTCCTTACTGGAGCTGGATGAGCGAAATTCAAACTCTGAAGATGAACTAACGCTACTCATCTATATTAGCTACGAAGCCCGAGGATCGGCTAATTGCCATCTTTCGGGCTTTCTGTATCATAATCTGTCAAACAGGAGGAAGCTTTATGCGCAAATTTATCATTCAACGGTTATTTCTTTCCATCCTCATTCTGTTTTGCGTAACCTTTATCATCTATGCGCTTATGCGTAGCCTTCCCGGCTCCTTTGTCGAAAACATGGCCATGCAGCTCGCCCAGGCGCCCGGCGCCAAACCCTTTGAAGAATGGATAGCCCAGTTAAACGCCGCTTACGGACTAGATAAAAATCTGATCCCCGGTTATTTTACATGGCTCGGGGACGCACTTGCCGGCAACTTCGGGGACAGCTGGAAATATACCGTTCCCGTTCTTGACAAATTCAAAGAAGTCATCTGGCTCTCGTTTACCATGGGTGCTATCAGCTTTATTTTAGAGCTTGTAATCGCCATACCCCTTGGCATCGTGGCGGCCACTAAGCAATATTCTAAAACAGATTACTTCATTACCGCCGGCGCCTTGGTCGGCATCTCTTTGCCCACCTTTTTCTTTGCCACACTTCTCAAACTAGGATTTTCTGTCAAGCTTGGCTGGTTTGATCTTTACGGTCTGGTCGGACGAGACTATGCGCAGTTAAGCAGCTGGGGACAGTTCTGGGATAAGGCCAATCACCTGGTACTTCCCATTCTCACTCTGGTCATCGTATCAGTTGGCTCATTGATGCGCTACACCCGTACCAACATGCTGGAGGTCTTAAACTCCGACTACATCCGTACAGCACGTGCCAAAGGATTATCTGAAAAAAAGGTTATTTATCATCACGCATTTCGCAACACCCTGATCCCGCTCGTCACCATCATTGGCGGTTCTCTTCCCGGCCTTTTTTCCGGCGCGCTCATCACCGAGACGCTCTTTTCAATCCCCGGCATCGGCTGGACTTCCTATCAGGCCATGCTCGCCGGCGATATTCCTTTTTCCATGTTCTACATGACCTTCCTCGCCATTCTCACCTTGGCAGGCAACTTTATTTCTGACATCCTCTACGCCGTGGTGGATCCACGCGTACGCATCGCATAAGAAAGGAGGTATCTCATGGAAACACATCAGCTTTCCCTAAATGACGATCGCCGTGTCAAATCCCTATCTCCCGGCGCCCTTGTTGTCAAACGGTTTTTTCGCAACCGTCTGGCCGTTATCGGCCTCATTCTACTGCTCTCCATGTTTATCTTCTCTTTTTTAGGCGGCTTACTCACCCCTTATGGCGAAGACGAGCAGTTTTACACCTATACCCAGATGAACAAAGAATATGTCGGCGTTGTCCGAAACGACGATTTCCGCTATGCAGCCGCCGAAGGACAGGAATTCAGCTCCATCCTGCAGGCCCAATTCCTCCTGGCGCTCAGCAAAAAAGCCGACTCCTTCACCTACAAAGACACGTCCTATCAAATCACTGCCGAAGGGCCTGACCTATACACCATATTTCTCGACGGTTCCCCTCTTGCTATCGCTTTCAAAGACATCGTCAACAGCGAATCCGAAGCTCTCTCTTTTTCCACAAAGCGCGCGGCGCTAATGGCTTACGCGAATGGCCAGACCCTCTTTACTGCAGACGGCAAAGAATACGGTCTGGATGACGCCGGCAACATTCTTGACGGCTCCGCCGTGATCGGATATATCAGCCGCTTTGTCGTGCAAGCTCAAGAAAATGGCGTAAATATCACCAGAGATTTTAAAGAATCACTGGAAAAGGCTATTGATGATGAAAGCAGCGAATTCGTCTATACCGATGAAAGCGGCAAGCAATCTGACTATCTGATCACCTATAAGGCTGATACCAATAGCTGGTCTGTATCGCAGTCCACCGAAACTTATGTATACGACGGTTATAGCCTCCCCTCTAAGGCACATCCTCTGGGAACTGACCGCAACGGCATGGATATGCTGACGCGTTTGATGTACGGCGGCCGCGTATCTCTGATGATCGGATTCATTGTTGTCTTGATCGCCGCCTTTCTGGGCGTGCTTTTGGGCGGCATCGCCGGTTATTTTGGACGCTGGGTTGATAATCTGATTATGCGAATTGTTGATATTTTTTACTGCATTCCCTCCACACCGCTTTTGATCATTATCGGAGCGGCTATGGATAACATGCAGGTAGATCCTAAGCTTCGTATGCTCTTTTTGATGCTGATCCTCGGTTTTTTGAGCTGGCCTTCCATTGCGCGGCTTGTGCGCGGACAGATTCTTTCGCTGCGCGAACAGGAGTTTATGACAGCGGCAGAAGCCTGCGGTATCCGGGTTTCCAAACGTATTTTCCGTCATTTGATTCCCAATGTCATTCCGCAGCTGATCGTAACCTGTACCATGAGCCTTGGCTCCACCATTTTGACGGAGGCTACGCTCTCGTTTTTAGGATTAGGCGTTAAATTTCCTTTCGCCTCATGGGGCAATATTATTACAGATGTAAACAACGCCTTTGTCATGACGAACTACTGGTTTATCTGGATCCCGGCTGGCATCTGTCTGCTGATCACCGTACTCGGATTTAACTTTGTGGGTGATGGTCTGCGAGACGCGTTTGATCCCAGAATGAAACGATAAAGGAGGTATTGAATATGGCGAAAAAACATGCGGAAGGCTATCTGACCGCAAAGGAGGCCCGGCATATTGCCAAGGCCAACAGGCGCATTACCAATGAGCTGGAGAAACGGTATAAACGCAGGAATGTCCCTGAAAATGACTATCTAACGCAGATGCACAATCCCGAAAATGCCGTTGAATTTGACAATCTCCACACCTATTTTTTCACCGATTCCGGCACTGTAAAATCAGTTGATGGCGTAACATTCGATATCCCCATTGGTAAAACGGTAGGGATCGTAGGCGAATCCGGGTGCGGCAAGTCTGTTACCAGTCTGTCGCTCATGCAGCTTTTGCAGCGTCCTCAGGGACAAATTGTGGAAGGTTCCATCCGTCTTAATCTAGGAGATAAAGCCTATGATATCACCAAGACACCCATGGATCAGATGCAGCGTTTGCGCGGCAATTATATGTCTATGATTTTTCAGGAGCCTATGACATCGCTCAACCCCGTATTTCGCATCGGTAATCAGGTCGATGAGGTCATCGCGCTTCATCACAGCGCTGATGAGACCTATACAAAGGCTGATGTTAAAAAACGCACCATCGAGCTTTTAAAGACGGTAGGCATTGCAAACAGCGAGGGAGTATACGAGATGTTCCCGCACGAGCTTTCCGGCGGTATGCGCCAGCGTGTTATGATTGCCATGGCTCTCGCCTGCAACCCTAAAATTATCATTGCGGATGAGCCTACAACCGCTCTGGATGTAACGATTCAGGCTCAAATTTTAGATTTGCTGCGTGAATTAAAAGATAAAATCAATTCCTCCATCATGCTCATCACTCATGATCTGGGTGTAATCGCAGAAATGGCGGATTATGTAGTCGTTATGTATGCCGGACGCGTCGTAGAAAAGGGCACGGTACAGGAAATCTTTGAGCACCCTTCCCACCCTTATACAATTGGCCTTATGGCCTCTAAGCCCGTGGTTGGCAAAGCAATCGACCGGCTCTATTGCATTCCCGGCAAGGTTCCCAATCCGATCAACATGCCGAATTACTGTTATTTCCGCGATCGCTGCGAACAGCAAATCCCAAGCTGCAGCGGGGAATACCCCTGTGAGATCAGCCTTTCTCCGACTCACAAAGTCAGCTGTTATCGTTATAGCGCTGTCCAAAATGCTTCAAAGGAGGTCATAGCCGATGAAAATGAGTCCCGATAAAGCAACTGCTTCTCCCTATATTTTAGAAGTCAAAGATTTAAAGAAATACTTCCCCATTAAAGGCGGCATGGTAAGCAAAACCATCGGACAGGTAAAGGCTGTGGACGGCGTAACCTTTCGTCTGAAGCGCGGCACTACCATGGGGCTTGTGGGCGAATCCGGATGCGGCAAGACCACTGCCGGACGCGTTATTCTCCGCCTGTCCGGGGAAAAGACCGGTGGAGAAGTACTGTTTAATGGTCAGGAGGTATATGATCTGTCTGCCAAACAGATGCGTGCTTTGCGGCCTAAAATGCAAATGATTTTTCAGGATCCCTTTTCCAGCCTTTCTCCTCGTCTTCCCATTGGAGAAATCATCAGCGAGGCCGTACGGGAACATCAATTGGTTCCCAAAAAACAGCTGGAAGAATATATTGATCACGTCATGGATCAATGCGGCCTGCAGCCATTTCACAAAGAGCGGTATCCGCACGAGTTTTCCGGAGGTCAGCGCCAGCGCATCTGCATTGCCCGTGCATTAGCGCTGGATCCCGAATTTATCGTATGTGATGAACCCGTTTCTGCACTTGATGTATCGATCCAAGCACAAATCATCAATCTGCTTAAGGATCTCCAGGAAAAGCACGCCTTGACCTATCTGTTTATCTCGCATGATCTGTCTGTTGTAGAGCATATCTCCGATACGGTGGGTGTTATGTATCTGGGCAGCCTTGTGGAATACGGCGACACCAAAGATATCTTTCGCTCTCCTCTTCATCCTTATACCAAGGCGCTTTTTTCTGCCATTCCCATTCCTGATCCGAATGCTAAAATGAACCGAATGGTGCTCCAGGGTTCCATCCCTTCTCCTGCCAATCCTCCGTCCGGCTGCAAATTCCACACACGCTGTCCTTATGCAACTGAGCGCTGCAAAACAGAAGTCCCCGCCCAGCACGAGGTCGAGGCAGGCCATTATGTGGTATGCCACCGATTTGATACCCATGACACGAATTAAAAAGCAGTATGAGGATGATGACGGACGCGTAATCGCCTCTATGCTTCCCACTCAAGAAAAACCAGCTTCTTCTCATGCTCCTAAGGAGCTTCCTGCCTTCACGCCTAAAGAACGCCGCCTTTATGCACTGGCAGCCCTCAAGGCGGCTCTGCTCATCGCCGCCGCCTTCCTAGGCGGCCTTGCTCTTGTCATTTGGCTTATCACATTGTTATAAATATAAAAAGAAGCTTCTTCGGTCAAAACCGAAGAAGCTTCTTTTTATATACCGTTCTCAGCAATATCACCACGATGATCGCCAGACTGATCCACTGCGAGGTAGAAAGTCCAAACCACATTCCCCGCAGCGCATAATCTCCGCGAAAGAACTCGAGACAAAACCGAATCACTGCATAGCTGCCGAGATACACATACAAGAGACTTCCGGCACAGCGTTTTTTCCTTAATAACACATACAAAACGCCAAATAATGCAAAATTAAATCCAGCCTCTACTAACTGCACCGGCAAACGGTTAACGCCATTTGCCGAACCAATGAGCGCCTGCGTATACGTGAATCCATATTCAGATTCCACCCCATAGCAGCAGCCCACCAAAAAACAGCCTATTCTCGCAAAGCCATGAAATAATGGAATCGCTGTCGCTGCTACATCATAGTAAAGCTCCTTAGCATAGCCTTTTCTTTTGATAAATGCAGCGCCAACCGCCAATCCTCCCAGCAGTCCGCCATAGAACACCTGTCCTCCAAATGCCTGCAAAAATCCATCCTTCAGCTCTCTTATATGTACGAGGCCATACAGCAAATGGCCTCCTAAAAAAACGCCAACTGCTCCATATAGTAAAACCTCTATCATATAAAAGGGATGGGCGCCCCTCTTCACCGCCTGATGCTCCGCAAAGCCTCCGGCAATAAGGGCGCCCACCAATGCCATAAGGGCATATGTAGATAGATTGTTTCCTGCTACCCGTATAAAGGGATACATTTCTTACAGACCAGCTGCACAGGTAGCGCAGCCTAAAGAACCACAAGCCACCAGCGCACAGGCAAATATGATACCGGATAAAACAACACCAATAATACCAAGCACCAAGCCTGCCGTTGCCATGCCGGGACGCTGACCGTTCGGCGCTTCTTTTCCTGCTTTAACAGAAAGAATAATTGCCACAATACCGAGCGCCAGTGCTACGATAGAAAAATAACCAAACCAGCAAAATACTACGCTGATAATACCGCATACCATAGACGCAATCGCTATACCTTTTGTGGGATCCCCTGGATTCATCTGATTCATTTTTCTCCTCCTTCTTAATATGAAAAATTACGTGTTCATCATACCATCGATACCGGTTCGCGTCAATGAAAATATTATTCTCTAACCTTCTTCGTTTTACGTTTTTTATACGTTTTGTTTAAAAAATGAATGCCTATTTGAAATTATGGTAATATAACATTATTCACAATCTGTTTCATTTTCAAGGATGGTTATTCTATGGTCAATTATCGCAATACTTTAGGCAGCCGATTGGTTGATCTGCGGGAACGCCGCAATCTAAAACAAAAAGATGTTGCTGCTGCCCTCCAGATTTCCTCTCAGGCGTACTCGCAATATGAGCATGATAGGCGTTCGCCTGATCTGCTTACCGCTGCGCGGCTTGCTCATTTTTATAATGTTACCATTGAATATTTAGCCACAGGCGAGGGACTCTATGAACATGGCATCAACAGACAGTTAAATGAGGATCTCACCTTTCTTCCTCCGGAAGGAATCGAAGAGCTGCGTACCTTTTACGATTATCTGCAGTACAAATATCACACCTCTCGGCGCTGATTTTCATAACTTCTCTCCCCTCCCCTTTTATGCGGGAGGGGTTTTGTGCTTTATTAAATATTTATTATTCTATCAAAATTACATAAACGCTCTATTTCACTAGTGTAGTAAGTTTGCTTCCTGTACGTTCTACTCCTTTCGAACTATAATATTTTTTATACCATTTTGAAAGGAGGTGATATTATGGATAAGGATCAGATCCGCCAGTCGCTTTCGCAAAGCTTGTTTACATACCGAAAATTACATAACCTATCGCAGGAAGATATGGCTGAACGCTGTTCTCTTTCTTGCCGAGGCTACAAAGATCTTGAACTCGGTATACGTGTACCCAATCTAGACACAGCACTTCGTCTTCATCAGATTACCGGTATTGATCTTCATTCACTCATCCCGGATGACCATGATCAGTGAAGAATTTGACATTGTGCTGCAAAAAGTATCGCCTCTTTTCACAGAAGCGATACTTTTTTGTTTGCAAATTTTTCATAAACTTGTTAAAAACTGATCATAGGTTTTACATACTTTGGACAAAATTATAAGATACAATACCGCTATCAAACATCAAGGAGGTCATCATTGCTATGACAGACATGAATAAATCTGATTCTTTTTATCACACCTCGGATCTTCCCACCGAAGGAACACCCGCCCCGTATCGTCCCCGGCCGAAAACTCTTAGCCGCCGTCGTGCCATCGCCCTGATCCTTTGCTGCTCCGTTTTATTTGGAGCGATTTGTTTCGGCGGTGCCTGGGCGCTGCGCGGCGTTTCTTCTCCGAATTCACAGATCCCTTCCGCAGAGGAACCCGTCAATCCTTCCTCCAATCCTTCCAGCCTGGCTCTGAAAATGGCCAAGACAGAAGAAGGAGCACTAACCATTCCTGAAATCGCCGCCAAAGCCTCCTCCAGTGTCGTCGAAATTACTACTGAGTCCGTCCAGACGGGCACCATGCTTCAGCAGTACATTTCATCAGGCGCCGGATCCGGTGTCATTGTGACCGAAGACGGATATATTATTACCAATCACCATGTAATCGAAAATGCAACACGCATCAACGTAACACTGCAAAGCGGCGAGGTATATCCGGCAACACTGGTGGGACTCGATGATCAGCTCGACGTAGCTCTTTTAAAAATCGAAGCTTCCGGTCTGACTCCCGCTTCCATCGGTACGTCCTCCGACCTCATCGTAGGCCAGACCGTAGTCGCCATCGGAAACCCACTCGGGCAGCTGGGCGGCACCGTGACCGACGGTATCATCAGCGCTCTCGACCGCAGCATTACCTTAGACGGCCAAACGATGTCATTACTGCAGACTAACGCAGCGATCAACCCCGGCAATTCCGGCGGCGGCCTTTTCAACGCACAGGGAAACCTCATCGGTCTTGTAGTCGCTAAATCCTCCGGAACTGACATAGAAGGACTAGGCTTCGCGATTCCCGTCGACAACATCGTAGATATCCTGGAGGATCTCAAAACCTACGGCTATGTAAAGGGACGCGTCAGCTTAGGTGTTTCTCTTCTGAATATTAACAGCGATCAAATGGCATGGATGTACCGAGTATCGGAGCAGGGAATCTATATTTACAGCATCACCGAAGGCGGTAGCGCCGACCAGGCCGGTCTCCTGCCCGGCGACCGGATTCTTTCCATCAACGGCCAGAGCGTTTCCTCTATCGAAGAGATCAAAACCCTGCTCAAGGAGGTTTCGGTAGGAGATACGCTCAGCATGGAAATCTCCCGTGCGAATCAGACGCAGACCATTTCGGTAACAGCGGGCGAATATATTCCACAGGGCATCCAGCGCCTGCAAAACAACGGAGACTTATAAAAGCCCAATCGTATCTTGCATCTTTTCCAAAAGAATGCTATACTCAGAATATCATACAGGGAGTCTAGTGAAAACCGGGCTCCCATTTTTCTATCAAATAACATTCTGAGGGTATTATGTCCATCAAACTCAATCTATTAACTGCACTTGAAGAAAACAAAGGAGCCTTCCTATCCGGCGCCGCTCTGGCCGCCTCTCTCGGCTGCACGCGCAATGCCATCTGGAAAGCCATAAACTCCCTTCGCCAAGAGGGATATCCCATCGAAGCTGTCTCCAACCGCGGCTATCGTCTGCCCGCCGAAAGCGATATTCTCTCCGTTCAGGCGCTCCTGCCCTATCTTGAGCATCCCGAGGTTTCAGTCACCGTCCTTGCCGAGACGCCTTCCACCAATCAGACTTTAAAACAGCTGGCCCTTGGCGAGCCGATGCCTCAGGGCTCTCTTGTCATTGCCGATTCTCAAACCGCCGGCCGCGGTAGGCGCGACCACCGCTTCTATTCTCCGTCCAAAACAGGACTTTATCTAAGCATTTTGCTGCGTCCCGAGCAAACTCTCGAAAACAGCCTCACCCTCACAGCGACCGCAGCCGTAGCCGTATGCCGTGCAGTCCGCCGCCTTTACCGGCTCGAACTCGAAATCAAATGGGTCAACGATCTATTTTACCACCACAAAAAAATCGGCGGCATCCTGACCGAAGCTGTCACCGATTTTGAAACCGGGCATATGGATTTTGTCGTCATCGGCGTAGGCCTTAACCTTTTTCCGCCGCAAGGCGGCTTTCCGGACGAAATTGCCTCCCTTGCCGGCAGTCTGCAAGAACAGCTGAGCACACCGCTGCCCATAAGCCGCTGCGAGCTTGCCGGCGCCATCGTGAACGAGCTCCTGCGCTGTCTCGACGATCCTTCTGTGATGATCGAATATGCCCGTTTGAATCTGCTGCCCGGAAAACCGATCCGTATTTTGCAAAACGGCATCGCCCGGGAAGCAACGGCGCTGGCCATCACCCCCGAAGGGCAGCTGCTTGTAAGAAATGCGGATGGCTCTCAGGAGGCTTTATTATATGGCGAGGTCAGTATACGATCATAATTCGGCAATACCGCTTACGGCCGTATAAATCTGAGACAGGCGGTACCAAGTGCCCTTCCCGACGACACCATCGGACGCAAGATTGAAAATGGACTGGAATTTCCGAACAGATGCTTCTGTGCCTCGTCCAAAGATTCCATCTACCGCCAGATCGGGAATCGCCGGATAATTTTGCCGGATCCGTTTTAATTGGTTTTGAATAATTCGCACATTAGGGCCTGTATCGCCGTTTCTCAGCGGCGTTCCCGGATAGGAGGCCGGCACGCCCTCGACGCGCTCCGCCGTATCGAGCGTAATATCATAGCCATAATAGTACCGTAAAATATTCAGCGCACTATATCCCTGATCCCCCAGCGACTTAGAGCCCCACTGCGAAAGCCAGCCGGGGCAGGTCACACGCTTTCCGTCGCAGTACTGCGTAAAAAGCGGCTGGATGATATCCGGCCGTGTGATATAATTTGTGAATACACTGTCTACCGCCCTCGAAATACTTTCAAAGATATTACGTCCATAAATAAATTTCTGATCATATGCCGTGGACGTTGTAATGGTAAACGGATATCCTTTCGATGGATACCACTCCGTATATACTCTGTTTAATGTAAACGACATAATGGCAAGCACGTTGGCAATGAGCGTTGACTCAGGCCATGTGGCATAAATCTCACTGCTGGCTACATTTTTTATATAGGTGGCATACGGCACCCAATAGTTTGCAGCATTTTCATTCGGCCGCCCGTCATGTACAATCACAAATTCAGGCACCACCACATTGGGGAGCACCACAAAATCATCGCCAAAATCCGGCAGCGGCTTTACTTCATCCTCTGGTATTTTGGGCGGAAACTCTCCCCAGAGCGTATTCGGACCGATTTCAATCATTGACGAGCCATTCGGGTAGGAGGCATATCCTTCTTCTGAGCGTGGTATAGCTCTAACCTCCTGAATGGATTCCTGCCCTGCCAGGATCTGGGTGCCCATGATGCGTACCGTCTCCATCTGCGCGGATTCTACTGTAATATCATATGTGGAATATGGTTTGACTTCTTCCTGAGGCTCGAGAGAATAGGCTACATCCGGTGTGGGCAGCTCCGCCGCCTGCGTATTGCCCGATTCATCCGTGCGCAGCACCTCGATCACTCGTTCACTTCCGGAAGGGCGAATGGTGACCGTGGCATCCGGAACCGGATCAAATCCAACCTCTGTCCTTGTCTGTATGCGTAATGTACCAAAAGAATCTGCCATAAGAAATTCTCCTGTTTTTGCCTAGTATATGCAGATGCAGTCCAGAAGGTGATTCGAAAGAATCACTTTTTTAGATTCTGCTTCATTTCAGGTACTCTCCGCCCGCAAATAAATACATGAAATCTATTTACTGACATGCAATTTATGCTATAATAAAGATACAGAACGACCGCAAGAATCCCGCAGGGATTTCTTGCCAAGTTCGCTTACAGCGAACTTGTGTGCAGCCAGATGTAATTTGGCTAATCAAGCACTTGTGCTGCGCTATGAGTTTGATGCTCTGCATCAAACTCCGATGTCTCTATGAATATACGGGACAAGCGCAAGAATCCATTTCCCCAAACAAGAAAATTCATTTTAATTCTGATATGTTACCCCCTAAATAAACTCAATTGATTTTAAGAAAAGAGGTCAAACCCATGCTGCAAGACGACATTCAGTTCCTTCAGATTCACCTGCCAGAGGATATCACCAATGCCAAGGGATGCGGTGATTTTGAACGGGCCCAGCGCCTGATAGAGGCACGCCTGTCCGACATTCGCACTCCCAAGTTCCTTTTGCCCCGTCTCCGCGTGGAAAAGGCTATTCTCGCCAGACTTCCCCTGGATTACACCTATACCATCGCAGATGCCGTTTCTCTCGTGCAACAGGATATCCCCGACTTTACCGAAACGGAATTTAACGAACTCATGGATGCCGGCGCCATTGACTGGATTTATATTCACGGCACCCCTTACGTCGCCGCGCGCTTTTACGAGACTTTGCTCAAGGTCAATCCTCTTATTGCCCGCCGCGCGGGAAAAGAGGGCGATTTTGAAGCTTTACCCGGAACCCGGCTTCTCAATCAGAATATGCAGCAGATGAAGGAGCTTGGCGGGGTCTGCCGTCATATACGAATCCGCGCTAAGCTGCAGATCAAAGACAGCGCCTTCCGTCCCGGTCAGCATGTGCGCGTGCATATGCCAATTCCGGCGTCTGCTGTGAATATGCGCAATATCGAAATTATTGCTACCAGCCCGGAGGCAGTTATGATGTCGGCGGCTTCGCATGCTCAGCGTAGTATTTATTTTGAAGAGACAATGCAGGAGAACCATCCGTTCTATGTGGAATATGCTTATGACTGCTTAGCTCTGAATCATGTGTTAGATCCGAACCAGGTTACTTTGAACCGTGCTGCTTTTGATACGGAGGAGGAGCCGCCTCACATTTGCTTTACCCCGACTATTCGTGCGCTATGTGATGAATTAAAGGGCGATGAGGAAAATCCGCTCAAGATTGCCCGGCTTTTCTATGATTTTTGTACCACTCTGGTTCGATATTCCTTTATGAGAGAATATTTTACTATCCCGGAAATTCCGGAGTATGCGGCATTGAACCTAAAAGGGGACTGCGGCGTACAGGCGCTTTTGTTTATTACACTTTGCCGCTCCGCTGGTATTCCGGCCCGCTGGCAATCCGGTCTGTATGTTACGCCGGATTCAGCCGGTATGCATGACTGGGCTCAGTTCTATGTGGCGCCCTACGGCTGGCTGTTTGCAGATCCTTCTTTTGGCGGCAGTGCCTACCGCAATGGTAATTTGGATCGCTGGAATCATTATTTTGGCAGTCTGGATCCCTTCCGCATGGTAGCCAATTCTATGTTCCAGCAGCGGCTGGATCCACTGAAATTCCAGCCTCGTCTGGATCCCTATGATAATCAGATGGGAGAAGTTGAATATGATGATCAGGGGCTTTTGCGCAGTGATCTGGAATATTCATGGGAGATCTTGGAACACACGGAACGTGACATACACGAACTGATGACCCTCTAAACGGAAAGGAAACTTATGGAAACTACAACTATATTACATCGCGTGCCGGCGCTGTTTGGCAGCATGGTCTTTAATGACCATGTGATGAAGGAACGTTTGCCCAAAGAAACTTATCGTGCTCTGCAAAGGACGATTGCAGAGGGGCGTAAGCTTGATCCTGCTGTTGGCAATGTGGTTGCCAATGCGATGAAAGATTGGGCCATCGAAAAGGGCGCTACGCATTATACACACTGGTTTCAGCCTTTGACGGGCATTACAGCGGAAAAGCATGACAGCTTTATCAGCCCGATTGAGGGCGGCCATATCATTATGGAATTTTCGGGGAAAGAGCTTGTAAAGGGAGAACCGGATGCCTCTAGTTTTCCGAACGGCGGCCTGCGCTCCACCTTTGAGGCACGCGGTTATACCGCCTGGGACCCTTCTTCGTACGCCTTTATCAAAGATCATACGCTGTGTATTCCCACTGTTTTTTATTCATATGGCGGTGAAGCCCTGGACAAAAAAACGCCCCTGCTTCGC
Source organism: uncultured Clostridia bacterium (assembly GCA_947570515.1). Lineage (GTDB taxonomy): Bacteria > Bacillota > Clostridia > Lachnospirales > Bianqueaceae > CALWPV01. The sequence goes on along the minus strand of CANOUM010000003.1, from coordinate 14,539 downwards.
TCCGTGGAGGCAATCAACAAACAGGCACTGCGGATTTTGCGCCTGTTTGGACATCATGATGTCAAGAGGGTTATTGTGACCGTCGGTCCTGAGCAGGAGTATTTTCTGATCAGCCGCAAAAAATATTATCAGCGTCAGGATCTTGTCATTTGCGGACGCACCCTGTTCGGTGCGCAACCGCCTAAAGGACAGGAATTAGAGGATCATTATTTTGGTACAATCAAACCCCGCGTGGCTGAATTTATGGCAGATCTGGATGAAGAGCTTTGGAAACTGGGAATCCTTGCCAAGACGGAACATAACGAGGCCGCGCCGGCACAGCATGAGCTGGCTCCGATCTTTAACGATACCAATACCGCAACCGATCACAATCAGCTGACTATGGAAATCATGAAGAAAGTGGCGCGCCGTCATGAGCTGGCCTGTCTGCTCCATGAAAAGCCCTTCGAAGGGGTAAATGGCAGCGGTAAACATAATAACTGGTCTTTATCCACTGATACGGGCATCAATCTATTGGAGCCCGGCGATTCTCCGCGTGATAATGCGCAGTTTCTTCTCTTTCTTACAGCTGTCATCAAAGCTGTCGATGAATATCAGGATCTGCTGCGCGCTTCCATCGCCAGCGTAAATAACGATCACCGTCTCGGCGGCAATGAAGCTCCCCCTGCTATTGTATCTATGTTTTTAGGTTCTGAACTGACTTCGATTTTAAACACAATTGAAAACGGCAGCCAATATGAACAGCAGGACCGCAAGGAGCTGAAAGTCGGTGTACATATCCTGCCGCGTTTTGCGCAGGACACCACCGACCGTAACCGCACCTCTCCCTTGGCCTTTACCGGTAATAAATTCGAGTTCCGGATGCCTGGTTCTGGTTCCTCTATTTCGGGCCCCAATGTAATTTTGAATACCATTGTTGCAGAGGCTCTTTCTCAGTTTGCTGAAGAGCTGGAACAGGCTGAAGATTTTGACGTGTCGCTGCAGGCGCTGATCCAGCGTACGATTCACGATCATAAACGAATTATCTTCAATGGCAATAACTATTCCAAGGAATGGATTGAGGAAGCTGCCCGCCGCGGTCTGTCCAATCTGGTGACCACCGTTGACGCGCTCCCTGCCTATCTGGCCGAAAAAAATGTACAGGTATTTACTAAGCATCACATCTTCACGCCCACTGAGCTGCAGTCCCGCTTTGAAATTTCTCTGGAAAGCTATTGCAAGACCCTTAACATGGAAGCCCTGACGATGATCGATATGGCCTACAAAGAAATTTTACCGGCTGTGTCCAAATATGTGGATTTCTTATGTTCTGCTGTGCTCCATAAAAAACAGGCCGGACTGACCGAAATTAAGACCAGCGAAGAGTCTTTAGCTCAGACCCTTTCTCATCTTTCTGCTGAGGCTTACGAAAAGCTCTGTCATCTGGAGGATCGTTTAGAGAAAACACATAATTTGACAGATATTCACGAAAAGGCTCTTTATTTCAAAGATGCTATTTTACCGGCTATGGCTGCTCTGCGGAGTGCTGCCGACGAAATGGAGCGTCTAACCGCCGAGGAATATTGGCCCTACCCGACATATACGAAACTATTGTTTTATGTTTGATATATAAACAAACCAGATTGCCCCTGTCGACATACTACCGTAGCCGACAGGGGCAATCTGGTTTGTTATTTGTTTCCTAATCAACAACATCCCGCCATCATACTATTTATTATATACCTCTATCTGTCGCTGCACTTCATCCAGTACGGCTTGCAGCCCAAGCTCATACATGGTATCGATCATATCTTGAATATATGACTCCCAGTTTCCCCAAACGGATAGATCACTGCTGAGTATAGAAAGAGGATTGCTGGCCAGATAGCCTTCAATTTCTATATATTCTTTCTCCACCTCAGTCCAATCAAAAACAAAACCGGGAAGCGGCGCCTCTTTGTTTAACTTCAGCCGATTAACAAGCTGCTCTTTGTTTTCTTCTTCCGTTCCAAACAGGCCTGAATTTTGTCCTATTTCGAAAAACATGTCCGCAGTAGGCGTTGCCCGTAAAAAACTCTCCCCCTGCTCTGTCAAACATACAACTCTGCTTAGCTCTATATCATTCGCTATATCATTCAAAAATTGGCAGGTTAGATCAAATCCCTTATTTTCTTTCGGAATCAGCAGCTCCATTGTCGGCGAATACAAAAGCTGAGGCGCTGCATAGATTTCCTGCTGCATCGGATAATAGCATCCCCTCACCTCCTCTTGCTGCGGTATCACATCATACCCTAGCATTGGACTTATATACAGCTGATCAAAATTATATAGGTTAATATATCCACACTCCGCAAATTTCTGCCATGTGCGTATTATCTCCTTTGCGTACTGACTCTGATATATGAGCTGCGGACCTAGCTCCGGTTCATCATATGCGATCCCGATATAAGGCGTGATGAGCTGAAAATGGGCTGACCAGCCTAACCCCGGCATAACAGGCATATCGGCATATCCACTTGTGAAGGGAGGAAGCAGAAAGCTCTCTTGTCCATTTTTCTGATAAATCGTCTCAAAGAAATCCTCCCACTCCTGCAAGGAAGCCCCTATGCATTCTTCCGGTATGCTAAGCTGCATATTTTCAAAATCTTTGGGGAACAGCAGACTGTCTACCCGATTCGCAAAGGAGCGAATGATACTATAGACAGCTCCATTCACTTTCACTGTTTCCCAGTATATTTCCGGAATGCTTTGGTAAACCTCCTTTAGCTTACCATCTTCTTTTAATTCCTCCGAAAGATCTCTATATCGCTCCGACAATTCTTTGGACGTATACGTAAAGGCGCCGTATATTAAATTATACTCTTTTATCTCTTCTTCCTCTATATTGAAAGTAACTTCCAAATCTACCGTATACTCATACCCCTTTTCCTGTAGATATCGGTTAATATATTCCTCCTGCGCTTTCACCTGCGAATTCCGTTTTACCTCTAAGTCCTCTCCTTTTTCTAGTAAAGGATCATAATTGACATACTGAATCGCAATACGCACGCAGGAATTCTTAACCGAAGCATCCGTACAGCCTATAAAGGAAAATACGACTAAAGTTAAACACAGTATACAACTGAGCAACATTTTTCTCTTTTTCATACAAATATTCTCCTTATATTTATATTTTATACTTACATAATATACAAAAAATCTCATATAGTCAATGTTTTTCCCAACTGGTATACAAGCAAAATATAACCTAATAAAACAAAACTTCCATTCCTTTTTTTATTCTCAACCGTGTAGTATAATAAGCGCAGCCAGATGTATTTCGGCTAATCAAGTGATTGTGCTGCGCTCCAAGTTTGCCAAAGGCAAACTTGCGATATCGTCATGAAAACAGGTGCAAGAATCCCGAAGGGATTGCTTGCTAACCCCAATACCACTCAGGAGGAAAGACATAAATACACCCACACTGGAAACAGAGCGTTTAATTTTAAGAAAATTTACAGAAAACGATATAGAAGCTCTTTTTCTGATTCTTCAGGATAAAGAAGTAAATCGATTTTTACCCTGGTACCCTGCTCAAAACCTAGAGGATGCCAAAAAGTTTTATGAAGAGCGGTACGCCTTAGAATACGCCAAGCCACAAGCCTATGCTTATGCTATTTGTTTGAAAAGTAATCCTGATCCGATTGGGTACGTAAATGTTGATATGGAAGAACACCACGATTTTGGCTATGGCCTTCGAAAAGAATTCTGGCATCAGGGCATTGTTATAGAAGCTGCCAAAGCTGTTATCACGCAAGTACAGAAAGACAGCCTCCCGTATATTACTGCCACACATGACAGAAGCAACCCCCGAAGCGGCAGCGTAATGCAAAACGTGGGCATGAAATATCAATATTCCTACGAAGAACAATGGCAACCTAAAGACATTTTAGTGACATTTAGAATGTACCAGCTTAATCTTGATGGCAATGAAAAACGGATTTATAAAAAATATTGGGATATATCTGCCGTACATTTTGTAGAATCTAACTTATAAGCAAACTGTGCAGATATCAAAATTACAGCGGACAAGCTTTTGAAGCTTGTCCGCTCTTTTTTTAAGTTTACCATTTAAGTACATCTCTTCTCCATTTTGCATAGTATAACAACAATACGCTAGCTTATAAAAGGAGAGTCATACTATATGAAACGATGTGTTCCATTAGAGCCCGCCGCCGAGCTCATCTGTGATCAAAGCGCTGTCCCGCCATTGATTTTTCAGCTACCCCCTGAACAAGGCAGAAAAGTATTAGAAAAAGCACAAGATGCACCAGTATATAAATATCCCGCCGAGATATCCTCCGAGTTGATAAACACCGGAAAATGGGGACACGTACCGGTGTACTTCATTGCTCCTGAAAATAGCAAGATAAGAAATACTATCTTCTATATCCATGGCGGCGGATGGGTGTTTGGCAGTTTTCACACCCACGAAAAACTGGTCAGAGAGCTTTGCGCCAGAACCGATTCTTTAGTTGTATTTCCAGAATACAGCCGCGCGCCAGAAGCTAAATATCCAACAGCTATTGAACAGTGCTATTTTATATTATCTCATCTCTACGAAATCATTCATGATCGCTATCCCATGATCCATCATTCTGCACTTTCCATTGCCGGCGACAGTGTCGGTGGCAATATGGCAATTGCCATGATCCTTATGTCGAAAATGCGGCACGGACCATCTATTCACAAACTTCTTCTATATTATCCGGTAACAAACGCTTGTTTTGATACGCCCAGTTATCGTGAATTCGCAATTCATTATTATCTGTACCGAGAGGAAATGAAATGGTTTTGGCAGCAATATACTGCCTGCCCTAAAGACCGCAATGAAATCACCGCCTCACCCCTCCGAGCAAACAGAGATTACCTGAAATACTTTCCACAAACCATGATCATTAACGGTCAGGCAGATGTTTTGCGCAGTGAAGGAGAATGCTTTGGCGAGAAACTTCGATCTGCCGGCGTAGAAGTAACAGCCGTACAGATACAGGGCATCATTCATGATTTTGTCATGTTGAATGCACTGGATCAAACCAACGCCTGCCGGCTCGCCATGGATATATCAACCGAATGGATCAATCGAAAACAATCCACTCGTTAAACACAAGACAAAAGCCCTCTCTAAACAGCACTTGTTATCAGCTGTTTAGAGAGGGCTTTTGTCTTATACACCTTACCCTAATCGAAGGGCTCCCCAATAATTGCGGGCGTAATAATCTGTAATTGTACTGATCTTAACCACATCGCCGGTACTCGGCGCATGAACAAACTGTCCACCGCCTACATAAATCCCTACATGCTCAATCTCGTTTGACCAGTCGGCAGAGAAGAAGACCAGATCGCCTACTGCCAAATTCTCATACGATACATAGGTACCACCGGCATAATATTGATCATCCGCACAGCGCGGAAGTGCGACACCATTCATCATCGCACTGTAATACACAAGACCGGAACAATCAAACCCAGAAGGTGAAGATCCTCCATACACATACGGCACACCCAGATAATTCAAAGCCGTATTGACAATAGCCTCTCCTATGGAAGAACCCACATTGTTTCCGCTTGTTCCGCCGGAGGACGGCGTCTGATCGTTGCTCTGATCATAAGAAACATCTTCTCCTGTACTTACGACCTCCTCCTGCGCCGCTGCTCGCTCAGCAGCCTCTTTCGCACGCTGCTCCTCTTCTTGCTGTTTTTGCAGCTCCAGCTGTATGCGAACGCTCTTAATATACCCTTCGCTATCCACTTCAGCTGTTAAAATACGCGTCGGCGTTACCGTGTCCTGTTTCACATATCCGGTAATGTCGGCTGTGCTCACTTTCAGCCATTCCCCATGCACATCCACGATAGTCAGAATTGTATCTTTTTCAACAAGCGCCTGAATCTCAGCATATTCAGATGGTCCTGCGTGCAGCTCCGTCTCGCCTGATGCAACTGCCCCAAACCGGCAGCGATTGATCTCACTGACCTGCTCAATCTGTTTCTCGCTCAAAATAGAAGCATCCAAACCACTAGCTTCCATATATCCGCGGTATGTTTCTTTATATTCAACATAATAGAAATTGCTGTCCTCACAGCGGTATAATACCGTCACGCTATCACTGCCGTCAAAAGTGTGAATTTCAATGCCGGCTCCGCCAATCTCGGTAAAGAGCTTTGCTCCTTCCTTCGCGCTAACCTTTGGCAGCTTCAATGCATTAAAGTCGGCAGCTGTATAAAATCGTTCACATAGCTTGATGGCCTCTGCTGCGTCCCCGTTTAAAATGATTTCTCTGTTTGCTTCTGTAATTTTCTGATCTAATAAAGCAACTGTCTGTTTATATTCAAAACCCGTTATGGAGTTTACATTCATTTGGCCTGCGCCCGCGTCCATCATCACAGCCTCCGTCTGAAGGTCTCCTGTTTGGATAGAGGCGGTTTTCCCGTTTAGCGGCGCTGCGCTTACATTCATGAAAAGCAGCAGCGCGCCCAGCACTGCGCCGGCTTCCAGCATCCCCCGTTTTTTCTTATTTTTCTTATTTTTCTTAGATGTATGCATAAAATGAAAAACTCCTTTAAAATATTCCCACCTGTTTTTAACAAGTGTTGATAATATTATAAAGGAGTTTTACAGTTTTGTCAATACCTGTAATAAATTTGTAATAATTAAGTTACATTATATTTCATCCGGATGGCGTTCTCTCAGAATCCGAGCGCCTTCTGCCCGTCCTGTCGCCTCCAGGCGCTCCAAATATTCTTTCAGATGACCGCGTGCATGCAGCGGTCCTCCCTCCCGCATCACCGTCCAAAGCGGATCCACTTCGCTGTCTGAGCTCAGCATCTGTTCCTCCTGCCAGTCCAGAATCATTTTCGCGCCGCGCGCGCAAAGCTCCGGATGCTCCGCCTTGACATCGTGCTGCTCATGCGGGTCTTCTTTTACGTTAAATAACATCTCCCGGTCAAACAGATGATAGCCATCGTGAATCGTACGCATGTATACCCAGTCATCAAACCGGGCGCTGCGCTGGCACACATGTGCGCACTGAGAAATGATGAGATGATCGCGTCCGCAGGCCTCGCCGCTTTGCAGCGTGGGCGCATAGGAAGCCCCGTCCCATTTTTCGTAGTGTGCTACCTGCAGGAGATCTGCAACGGTGGGCACAAGATCGATCTGATAATGGAAGGCTTGATCGGTGATTCCTTTCTGACATCCCGGCCATTTGATGATCATCGGGATATGGCAGGTGGGATAATCGGCCGTGGCATGCTCGGCATACAGTCCCAGCTCTCCCAGATTTTCTCCATGATCGGAGGAAATGATAATGGCCGTATCGTCATAAATACCTTGCTGGCGCAGCTTATCAAAAATCTGCCCGATCAGATGATCTGCCCAGTATACGCCGCAGTCATACTGATCGATAAAGTCTTTGAGCTGCTCCGGCGTGTCCACACGGCCAGGATGACGCGGATAACGAGGATTGGGCACATCGGTATACATACCGATCTCCTGGGCGCCATGCGGTCCTGTCATTTTTTTATGTTCTTCCAGCACCTCGTCCGTCAGCCACGGCAGCTGCGGCTCCTCCTTAAACGGATTGCCCAGCTCGGCCGGAGCCCGGTACGGCGTATGCGGATCCCACAGATGCACATGCATATACCAGTTTTCACGGTCTTGATTGCGATCCAGCCAGTCCAGGGCGATCGGCAGCACCTCTTCTCCTGACTCGTTGCCGCTCTTTCCTACATTATACATCTCGTTAAAGCCGGCATTGTACCACCACGAGGAATGCCGCTCCGGAAAAGAACTGATGGACACGGTGTGCATGCCCGCTTTTCTGAAAATGTTGTTAAAATTATTACTGTCGTTCATATCCTTGAAGTCACGGGGCGCACCCATATAGCGCTTATCTCCCGCCGTGCCGCCATGGCCTACCGCTCCATTGTGGATGCCAAACATGCCGCTGATCAGCGCCGCACGGCTGGGCAGGCAAGGTGCGTCGCTGCAATAATATTCATCAAAGCGCACGCCCTCTTTGGCAACCTGGTCAAAATTGGGGGTTGTGTTACGGCTATAGCCATAACAGCCCATATGATCCGGACGCAAGGTATCGATATCTACATATAATACTCTCATTTTGTTTCCTCCTCCTTATCATTTATTGAATGCATTTTCCGCAGAGCTCACAGGCCGTCGGTGTTGCGGCCACGCCGCCCAGCGCCGTTTCACGCAGCTCGTAGGGAAGGCTGCGTCCAACTTTATACATGGCTTCTACCATCTCGTCAAACGGGATCAGATTGCCCACGCCGCTCAGCGTCATTTCCGCACAGACCAGTGCATTAGAGGCGCCAACCGCATTGCGCTTCTGACAGGGCGCTTCCACAAGGCCTCCAATCGGATCGCAGACCAGCCCCAGCATGGTGCCGATCACCGAACTGGCAGCCTCCAAACACTGCTTGGGGGTACCGCCCATCAGCTGTACGGCTGCTGATGCCGCCATGGCCGCCGCTGCGCCAATCTCCGCCTGACAGCCTCCTTCAGCGCCGGCAACCGTTGCATTATAAGTGATCAAATATCCTACCGCACCGGCATTAAACAGTGCCTCGATCATCTCCTCATCAGAAAAATGATATTCCTCCTGCAGCGCCCGAAATACTCCCGGAATCACCCCCGAGCTGCCTGCTGTCGGCGCTGCTACAATGAGTCCCATGGATGCATTAACCTCTAATACGCCCATAGCGTATGACATGGCTTTTGAAATCATGCTGCCGCAGATGGGCTCCGTCTCCTTGCGGCGCGCGGTGATCTTTTTTGCTTCTCCGCCAATCAGACCGCCCATGGAATGAATCTCCTGTGTCTGCCCTTCCTCCACCGCTTCCTTCATGATGTCATAGGAATGCCGCATTCTGGCCCGAATGCTCTCCTCATCACTGGAGAAATAGCGGATTTCCCGTTCGATCATTGCCCGGGAAATGCTGCAGTTTTGCTGACGGCAAATTTCCAGCAATTCTTTTCCATTTACAAAGTTTAACATGGTTTTCTATTTCTCCTTATAATTGAATCAAGTTGACCTGCTGGATCGCCGGAAAGGCCTTGACCTTTTCCACAAGCGACTCCGGCAGCTCATCGTCGGCCTCAATGACCGAAAAAGCAATTTCGCCTTTATTTTCACGGTAGATATTAAGGAACGCAATATTAATTCCTTCCTCAAAAAAGCATTTGGTCACATGTGCAGCCACGCCCGGCTCATCCTTCTGCATAATGATCATGGTTTGATAGTTACCGGTGATGCTGATCTCGATGCCATTGATACGGCGCAGCAGGGCATTGCCGCCGCCGATGGACTCGCCCATAATCTCCACATGGCCGCCCGCTGCATCATCAATCAGAATTTCCACCGTATTCGGGTGTACCTCCCGATTGGTCGTATTCACATCGAATTTATATTCAATACCAGCCTCGGCAGCATACTGAAATGAATCACGAATCCGTTTATCCTCTGCATCATATCCCAATATACCACCAAGCAGCGCCCTGTCTGTACCATGCCCTTTATAGGTCTGTGCAAAAGAACCGTATAGAATAAACCTTACCTTTTTAATAGGTGCCTGCACCATCTTTTTAGCCATCAGCGCAATACGCAAAGCCCCTGCGGTGTGTGAACTGGACGGCCCGATCATATTGGGGCCAATGACATCAAACACACTGATTTCTCTCATGCCTACCTCCATTTTAAAAACCGGGCGGCCGCCGTCATAGCGACCACCCGGATCTTATTTCCGCCTGCGGCGGTCAATCAATCGATGACTTATTATAGCTGAATTTCTTTGTGTGCTTCAGAAGAATCGTAAATTGCCTGCATCATGCGGGAAGTGATGATGTTGATATCGATATGAGACGGCAATTTTTCACGCGTCTGCGTGCAGTCAAGAAACGCGCCGATTTCATTTTCAAAATGATTGGTCATCTTGTAGGTAGGCGTCGTTTTCGTAAGGGCCCCATCCTTGGTGCCATACATGGTAAAGCCGCCGCCGTACTGCAGACGGATACCTGCTTTGGTACCCATGAAATCGATATAGGGCTCGGATTCGCCGATATTCTGCGCCCATGCACCGTTAATGGTGATTACCGGCCCCTCGGTACGAATGATACCGACCACGGAATCCTCTACGTCATAGGTGCCGTTGACATCTTTGGTCATCTCAGACCACATGCTGGTATACACGTAGTTCTTCATGTCTTTACCCAGCTTGCAGAAGGCTTCTCCGCTAACCGTCAGCGGTTTCGGATCTCCGGAGCAGTACATGACGATATCCAGATAATGAACGCCCCAGTCGATCAGCGCGCCGCCGCCTGCAATGGCTTTGGTCGTGAAGGGGCCGCCGAGTCCCGGAATAGAACGATGCGCGCGGAAGCTGACATAGATGCTGTACAGTTCTCCCAGCTCTCCAGCATCAATAATCTTTTTGATGCGGTTCACGCTGTCGTTGAAACGATTGACCACACCAATATTCAAAATACGGCCTGTCTCATGCTGCACCTTCTGCATTTCCAGTGCTTCCTGATAAGTACGGGCAGCCGGTTTCTCACACAGCACATCCTTGCCGGCACGCATAGCGTCAATAGAAATCTGAGCATGCATATTATTGGGGGTGCAAACAGAAATTGCCTGAATTTCAGGATCTACCAGCGCCTCGTGATAATCGGTAATCGCCGTTCCGCAGCCATAGGTCTCCACAGCTTTCTGCGCCCGTTCCGGAATGATATCACAGAAATACTTGATCTGTGCCTTTTCATTTTTCATATACGCAGGAATATGCGCAGAATTGGCAATTGTACCACAGCCAATCACGGCTACCTTGATCTTATCCATAGATAAATCTCCTTTTCGTTAATTCTTCATTTTATAAGGATACTTTATGTTTATTATATCCACAACACCGGCATTTTTCAATAGCTTTATTGATGAATATTCATAAAAGCTTTTCTTCCCACTCCGCTTCCTTAAATCCGGTCAGCACCGCTTTCTCCGTCACCACAAGGGGCCGTTTGACCAGCATGCCATGGCTTGCCAGCAGTCTTAGCTGCTCCTCCTCGCTCATAGCCGCCAGCTTATCCTTCAGCTGCATATCTCGATACATAAGTCCGCTGGTATTGAAAAACCGCTTCAGCGCCAGTCCGCTTCTTTCATACCACTGCTTCAGCTCATCATAGGTAGGATTCTCCTCTACAATATGACGCTCCGTATAGCTCACATCATGCTCATCCAGCCATTTTTTAGCCTTTTGACAAGTAGAACACTTAGGGTATTGTATGAATAGCATCACGATCTCCTCCTTACTTAAAAGTGGTTGAAATTATATCAATAAAATAATATACTGTCAATTGCATGCAACACAGATTAACTTTTTTCAGAAAGGAACCCGCTCCATGAAACAAGTCGACTTCGGCAGCAGCAAGATCGCACGCGGCATTGCCAAAACCGCACTCCCCATGCTGGTTGCACAAATGCTCAGCCTGCTCTACAGCGTTGTAGACCGAATTTACATAGGAAGAATCCCCGGTGAAGGCTCCGCCGCCTTAGGCGCGGTCGGTCTCTGCTTTCCCATCATCATGCTCATTACCGGCTTCACCAATATGTATGGCATGGGCGGCGCGCCGCTGTTCTCCATGGCACTGGGCCGCGGCGAAGCGCCAAAGGCGCAAAAACTCATGAACACCGCCTTCCGGCTGCTGTGCCTCACAGCTTTCTTGATTACCCTCTTTGGGGAGCTGTTTGCAGAGCCGCTGCTGCGTCTATTTGGCGCCTCTGCGCTCACAATGCCGGCCGCTCTGAGCTATCTGCGCATCTATCTTCTGGGAACGCTGTTTTCTATGATTACGACCGGTATGAACCCCTTTATCAACGCGCAAGGCTTTCCTAATACCGGGATGCTGTCCGTTGTGATTGGCGCTGTTTCGAACTTGCTGCTGGATCCTCTGTTCATTTTTGTCATGGATCTGGGCGTGGCCGGCGCTGCCATCGCAACCGTGATTTCGCAAGGTCTTTCGACGCTCTTCGTTCTTCTCCATATCCGCGGAGACAGGCTTCCTGTTACACTTTCTTTTAGACGTGAAATCCATATAAAAGATTATTTTCCTTTTGCCAGAGATATCATCGGCCTCGGCAGCGCGCTCTTTATCATGCAGTGTACCAACAGCCTTGTACAAATTTCATGCAATACCATGCTGATGCGCTTTGGCGGCGAGATTTATATTTCTATCATGACCATTGTCACTTCAGTCCGTCAGATCATGGATACCCCCATTACCGCGATTGTCGAAGGGGCTTCGCCCATTATCAGCTACAATTACGGCGCCAAACAGGCGCAGCATGTCAGAAAGGCTATCTTTCTGATGACGGGCATCACTGTTTTTTACACCCTCATCATGTGGCTGCTCATCGAATGGAACCCGGCCCTCTGGATCTCCATTTTTAGCACGGATGAGGCGCTTCTGCCCAAGGCCGCCCCAGCGCTCCATCTCTATTTTCTGACTTTTGTATTTCAGTCACTGCAAGCCGTTGGCCAGACCGTATTCAAGGCGCTCGGCAAAAAGAAGCAGGCCATCTTTTTCAGCCTGTTTCGCAAAGCGATTATGGTCGTGCCGCTCACTTATCTGCTGCCGCACATAGCAGGCCTCGGCACAAACGGCGTATTCATGGCCGAGCCCATCTCCAATTTCATCGGAGGCCTCGCCTGCTTTATCAGTATGCTGCTGATTGTTCTGCCTGAGCTAAAAACTTTTAAGAATGCCTAAGTCCCGCTCTCTCTGATACTATAAATTATTCAAAAACTGACACTTTTAATATGGTCAGTTTTCGATATAATGAGAAATCATAGTACCGGAGGGAGGGGATTTTTTGTTATCCACCGCGCAAAGCGCTAACCAGACGACGTCAGAAGCTATCCCCAAGCGTATTGCCGTTGTCAATGATTTATCGGGCTTCGGCCGCTGTTCTCTGGCGCTGCAGTTACCGCTCCTCTCCGTGCTGGGACTGCAATGCTGTCCCCTGCCCACGGCCATTTTATCCAGTCACTGCGGCTTTGACCGCTTTTTCTTCGATGATTATACCGAGAAAATACCGTCCTATCTGGCAGAATGGAAACATTTGCAGTTAACCTTTGATGGCGTATACACTGGTTTCTTGGGTTCGGCCAAACAGATTGACATTGTACGCGGTTTCATTCAGCATTTTGCTAAAAAGGCATTGGTACTGGTTGATCCCGTTATGGGTGATGATGGCATGATCCCGCCGCCCTATACCGATTCTCTGTGTGATCAGTTAAAGCAGCTGGTCGCCATGGCTGATCTGATTACCCCCAATCTGACGGAGGCAGCCAGACTGGCCGATATGCCTTACTGCCCTGAACCGGACGACGAAACGCTATTTCACATGGCAACCCGCCTGCTTTCGCTCGGCTGTCAAACCATCGTCATTACCGGTATTTTACGCAGCAATCAAATGGGCAATCTGATCATCCGGCCCCAGACAGCTCCCGAGTGGGTTTGGACAGAATCTGTAGGAGAAAGGCGCGTAGGCACAGGCGATCTTTTTAGCTCGCTGCTAATGGGGCGCCTGCTGCAAGGCTATACACTAAGGGAAGCTGTTTGTGAATCCGCTGCTTTTGTCAGCAAGGCCATGCGATATTCAAAGCAGCATCAGATTCCCATACAAGACGGGATTGCCTTTGAGCCCCTGCTCTCTTCCCTGCTTTCCGGAAAGGAGTTTCCTCATGCGATCTCTTAAAACAAAAACACTGGTACTTTCTGCATTATTTACGGCCATCATCTTTGTATTTACTGCCTATATCCTACATATTCCATTTCTAAATGGCTATATTCACTTCGGCGACGCTTTTATATTTCTGGCCGCCTGCCTGTTGCCATTTCCGTATGGCGCCTTTGCCGCTGCCATAGGCGCCGGTCTTGCCGACCTTCTTACCTTTCCTCTTTGGACAGGGCCTACTCTCTTAATCAAAGCTCTCATTACGCTTTGCTTTTCCTCCCGTACCGAGCGCATCATCTGCAAACGCAATCTCATTGGACTTGTCTTCGCCGTGTGCATCAATCTGGTCGGTTATTATATTGCTACAGGTCTGCTCTTTGAAGACTGGCTTATCCCCGTCATTCGTTTGGGCACGGATCTTGCACCGCCTCTGATCAGCGCCTGTCTGTATATTACAGCAGGACATCTGCTGGATCATCTTTCAATACGCACTTTATTTCATTAGCTTTGGAGGTTTTTATGAGCATTTTATATACTCTGTCCGACAATCTATATATCAATCTGACCAACCGCTGCACCTGCGCGTGCACCTTCTGCGTACGCAACAAAAAAGATGCGGTTGGCAGCGCTGATTCCTTATGGCTGGAGCATGAACCTTCTGCTCAGGAAGTGATGGATGAACTGAGCGGCCGGGATCTGTCTTCTTATCGCCAAATTGTATTTTGCGGCTATGGCGAGCCCACTGAGCGCTTAGACGTGCTGCTGGACGT
>CANOUM010000002.1 GCA_947570515.1 uncultured Clostridia bacterium | reverse complement strand
AACAAAAGCGGGGGCTCACAGTCAGCCGCCGATTTTTTGAAAGATGGACTTTATTTTCTCGGCATTGTTTAGTATAATAAAACAAAGTCAATTTAATACGATACATAGGTGAGAGAATGCGAGTAAGAAAATGGATCAGTCTCCTGTGTGGGTTGCTTGTGTTTCTGACGGGCTGCGGCGGGTATTCCGACGCCAGCGTGGAGGTTCCGGGAAACTGGGCAAGCTATCAGGTAGGAGATTTAGAATTTCGGTTTATTGCCGGATGGAAGAGCAGCAGCTGGGATTCGCTGCAAACGGATATGGATTCACAGGTGCAGATCGTGGGGAGCAGCAATCATCTGGCGATTTTTGGCAGACTGACCTCTCCGGCGGCTGATAAAGGCACGGTGAATTATATAGATTTTGGATATTGGGACACCGGACGTCAGTTTGAAAATGAAGAGCTGGAAGGAATCATGAAGGAGCTGGATGAGATGGTGGTTCCGATTAAAAAGTTAGGGCTGAGCTCAGATGATGTGCAGAGCAGCCGGATCCGAATCTATGGGGAGGATATTACGGCGCTCACGCTGGCATACCGGGTAGAGAAGGAGCAGGTAGACTGTGTGATGCAGGTCGCGCTGGTGCCGCATGGCAGCCGGGTGTATCTGATCAGTTATGCAGATTTTTCTACGGGAGAGGATGATAGCACACTGGAACGGCTGCTGTCGTCATTGAGGTTTATTCAGTAGGATAAAATAGAGATTAAAAAAATTTTTTAGCGGGGGTCAAGGCATTGGCCGCCGCTTATTTTGCCGCTTAGCGGCGGGTGGCCGGCTTCATTTTTTGATCATTTGTGAAAAGAAGTTGGTTGACAAGAAGTGCCATATCTGCTATAGTCTATAACTAGCGAGCACAATATATAGTGGTTTAGCGGAGAAGAGGCAAAGGAGAAGGCAAATGAAGATTTTAAAGAGAAACGGTTCTGAGGTTGACTTTAATATTGATAAAATTATTAAGGCGATCAGCAAGGCGAATGCGGCGGTAGAGATGTCGGCCCAGATGACGCCGATGCAGATCGAGCGCATTGCTGAGAGCGTGGTGCTCTCTTGTGAACGCTTGGGGCGCTCCCCGAGTGTGGAGGAAGTGCAGGATATGGTGGAGCATCAAATCATGGCTCATGGTGCGTTTGAAGTGGCCAAGGCCTATATCACCTATCGGTATACGAGGGCATTGGTGCGCCAGTCGAATACGACGGATGATAAGATTCTGAGCCTGATTGAATGTAATAATGAAGAGGCTAAACAGGAAAATTCAAATAAAAATCCGGTTGTGAATTCTACGCAGCGCGATTATATGGCGGGGGAAGTGTCCCGGGATATTACCAATCGTATTTTGCTGCCGCAGGATATTGTGGAGGCGCATAATGAGGGCATCATTCATTTTCATGATACCGATTATTATGCGCAGCACATGCATAACTGTGATTTGGTGAATCTGGAGGACATGCTGCAGAACGGTACTGTGATCACGGGGACGCTGATCGAGCGCCCGCACAGCTTTTCAACGGCCTGTAATATTGCGACGCAGATCATCGCGCAGGTAGCGTCCAATCAATATGGCGGCCAGTCTATTTCCCTGGCACATCTGGCGCCTTTTGTGCAGGTGAGCCGTGAAAAGATTCATCGTGATCTGGAGCGCGAGACCAAAAATATTGGTCTGACGCTTTCTAAAGAAGAGCTTAAAACACTCACCGAAACGCGTTTGCGCGAGGAGGTACGCCGCGGCGTGCAGACGATTCAGTATCAGGTGGTGACGCTTTTGACCACCAATGGGCAGGCTCCGTTTGTCACCGTATTTATGTATTTGAATGAGGCCAAGAGCGAGCAGGAGAAGAAGGATCTGGCCATGATCATCGAGGAGGTTTTGGAGCAGCGCCATCAGGGCGTAAAGAATGAGCAGGGCGTATGGGTGACGCCGGCTTTCCCGAAACTGATCTACGTGCTGGAGGAGGATAATGTGCATGAAGATGCACCGTATTATTATCTGACAAAGCTGGCGGCCAAATGCACGGCCAAGCGTCTGGTGCCGGATTACATATCCGAAAAGAAGATGAAAGAGCTTAAAGAAGGCAACTGCTTCCCGGTGATGGGCTGCCGTAGCGCGCTTTCCCCGTGGAAGAACGAAAAAGGAGAGTATCAGTTTTACGGCCGGTTTAATCAGGGCGTTGTCACGCTGAATCTGGTGGACGTGGCACTTTCTTCCGGCGGCAATATGGATAAATTCTGGCAGATCTTTGATGAACGGTTGGAGCTTTGCTATCGTGCGCTCATGTGCCGTCACGAGCGCCTGAAGGGGACGCTTTCCGATGCAGCGCCTATTTTATGGCAGTACGGTGCATGCGCCCGTCTGCAAAAGGGAGAACCCATTGATAAGCTGCTTTATGGCGGCTACTCTACGATTTCACTTGGTTATGCCGGATTGTGCGAATGTGTGCGTTATATGACGGGCAAATCCCATACCGATCCTTCGGCCACGCCGTTTGCACTGGATGTGATGAAGCATATGAACGAAGCCTGCGATAAGTGGAAGGCAGAAACCACGATTGGCTTTGGCATCTACGGTACGCCGCTGGAATCCACAACCTACAAATTTGCCAAGTGCCTGCAGCGCCGCTTCGGAATCATTCCGGGCGTGACGGATAAGGGTTATATTACCAATAGTTATCATGTGCATGTAACGGAAGATATTGATGCCTTTGAAAAACTGCGCTTTGAGTCGCAGTTCCAGGCGCTCTCCACCGGCGGAGCCATCAGCTATGTAGAGGTGCCCAATATGCAGAATAACCTGGAGGCCGTGCTGCAGCTGATCAAGTTTATTTATGATAATATCATGTACGCGGAGCTCAACACCAAGAGCGACTATTGTCAGGAATGCGGCTGGGATGGCGAAATTGAAATTCGCGAGCAGGATGGCAAGCTCGTCTGGACTTGCCCGCGCTGCGGGAATCAGGACCAGGACAAAATGAATGTGGCCCGGCGTACCTGCGGCTATATTGGCACTCAGTTCTGGAATCAGGGCCGTACGCAAGAGATTAAAGAACGCGTGATGCACCTGTAAGGGAGAGCCGCGATGTATTATGGAAATATTAAAAACTGCGATATTGCCAATGGCATTGGCGTGCGCGTGACACTGTTTGTATCTGGCTGCACCAATCGCTGCAAAAATTGTTTTCAGCCGGAAACATGGGATTTTTGCTATGGGCAGCCGTTTACAGCGGATACGGAGCAGCAGCTGATTTCGATGCTTTCGGCAGACTATATTAACGGGCTGACGCTGCTGGGCGGCGAGCCGATGGAGCCGCAGAATCAGCGCGGTCTGCTGCCGTTTCTGAAATGTGTACGGCAGCAGTTGCCGCAAAAGACGATCTGGGCGTATTCGGGATTTACGCTGGAGGAGCTGCGGCGCGAGGGTACGCATGCGCACTGCGAGGTTACAGAGGAGCTGCTTAGCCTGCTGGATGTGCTGGTGGATGGCCGGTTTGTGGAGGAACTGAAGGATATTTCACTGCGTTTTAGAGGCTCATCCAATCAGCGCCTGATCGATATGAAAAAAACGCTGGCAGCAAAACCAGGCGAGATCGTGCTTTGGGAAGAATAGACAGAGAGAATCGATACATGGTAAAATCATATCACCGTGTATCGATTTTATTTTAGGGACTATTTGGTTAATGGAAAATGTATTTTGCTTATTTAGGTTTTATTTTGTTTATTATATTGAATAACCTAATAAAGTGGGGTATAATATCATTACGATGGGAGGTGAGTTTGCATGTTGATAGAGGAATTAGTTGAATTGGTGCAAAAGGTAGGCCGGTTAAAGGCAGAATCACAGCATATAGAATTAAAGGCGGCGCATGTGGATTGTCCTAAACGGTTGTATGATACGCTGTCCAGTTTTTCTAATCAGGACGGAGGCGGGATCATTTTGTTTGGAGTTGATGAGAATCAGGGATACATGCCGGTTGGCGTGTATGATTTACAATCGCTTCAAAAAAAGGTGACGGAGCAGTGTAATCAAATGGAACCGCCTGTCAGAGCTGTTTTTACGTTTGCCGAGGTAGACGGAAAACCGGTTTGTGCGGCAGAAATCCCGGGACTGGATGTATCGCAGCGCCCCTGTTATTATCGGGGGATGGGACGCGTGAAAGGGTCTTATCTGCGGGTGGGAGACGCTGATCTGCCCATGACAGATGCGGAGTTATATGCCTATGAAGCGTTTCACAGGCATCTGCATGATGATGAACGTCCGGTCAAAAGGTCATCGGCAGCGCTTTTGGATCAGGATTTACTGCAAAATTACCTCATTCAAAAACGTCTGGAGCGGCCGGGCTTCGCCAGGCTTACCGAAGAGCAGGCGTACGAGATGATGGGTATTATGCAAAATGGCGTGCCGACATTAGCCGCCGTGCTTAATTTTTGCGTGTACCCGCAGGGATATTTGCCGCAGCTTGCGATCACGGCAATTGTTGTACCGGGAACGCAGATCGGAGATCTGACGGAGGATGCGTCGCGGTTTTTAGATAATAAGCGGATTGAAGGAACGCTCAGCGCTATGCTGGAGGAAGCGATGTTTTTTTGCAGGCGCAATATGAAGGTCAGAACGATCGTTGATCCGCAAACAGGAATGCGAAAGGACCGCACAGAATACCCGCTGAGCGCAGTGCGTGAAATCATTTTAAATGCCCTCATTCATCGGGATTACAGCATCTATACCGAAGGTACGCCCATTCAAATTGATTTCTTTTCAAACCGGCTTGAGATCCACAGTCCGGGCGGTTTATACGGCCGAATGACAGTTGATCAGTTAGGAACTGCCCGTCCGGATCTGAGAAACCCGGCTCTTGCACTGATGATGGAGACGCTGGCCAGCGCCGAAAACCGGTATTCAGGCATTCCGACAATCCGCCGTGAGATGGCAGCATACGGACTTCCGGCGCCTGTGTTCGAGAATCGGCGGGGAGAATTTGTGGTAACGCTTTATAATACGGAATCCATCTATGAAAAATCGATACATCAGGAGCGGATTCGCGGATTGAGAGAAGAGCCGGCCGGGTATGCAGGGGAAGCAGGAGGCCTGCTGGACTTTTGCAGGACGCCGCGCACGCGCAAAGAGATAGCGGATTATCTGGGAATCCGGACGATCTTTTATGTAACCAGCAGGTACATCGATCCCCTGCTGCAAAGCGGAGCCCTGAAAATGACCATACCGGACAAGCCCAAGAGCCGGAACCAGCGGTATTATCATGCGATGCCGGCATCCACAGGCCCCCAATAGATCCAAAATAAAAGCTTGACAAAGCGCATCCGCTGCGCTATGATAAAACACAACTTAAAATATAAGACTATGAGGAAGAGGAGTACATTCGGACAGGCAGCAGAGAAGGAAATTCACCGGCTGAAAGATTTCCCGGCCAAACGAAGGATGGAAGGTAGCTTCGGAGTCATCAAGGCGAAAGATAAGGTCATTTTCCGCCGCGCGGGCGCGAAAATAGACGGCCAAGTAGCTTTGATCGGGTCATTCCGTTACGGATGAAGAGAACAAATTAAGGTGGTACCGCGGTTTTCGCCCTTAGCAGGCGAAGACCGCTTTTTTTATGCGCAGGGCCGTACAGATAAATTTGCCGCTAATGCGGCGTGCAGCCCGCGCGGCGAGTAGAAGCGATAAATCTTCTCTACTCGATTTTGACGGCATGAAGGAGGAGACTATGAAAAATTTACCGACAACTTATGATCCGCATCAGATTGAAGGACGGCTCTATGAGAAATGGGAGAGCAAAAACTATTTCCATGCGGAGGTGGATGAAACGCGTAAGCCGTTTACGATTGTGATTCCGCCGCCAAACATTACCGGGCAGCTGCACATGGGGCATGCACTGGATAATACGCTGCAGGATATTCTGATCCGCTGGAAGAGAATGCAGGGCTATAATGTGCTGTGGCAGCCGGGGACGGATCATGCGAGTATTGCTACGGAGGTCAAGGTGATTCAAAAGCTTGCCAGCGAGGGCATCAATAAAGCCGATCTTGGACGCGAAGGGTTTTTGAAGGAAGCCTGGGCCTGGAAAGAGACCTATAATGATCGTATCATCAGTCAGCTGAAAAAGATGGGGGCTTCCTGTGACTGGGAGCGTGCTCGTTTTACGATGGATGAAGGACTGTCTAAGGCGGTGCTGGATGTCTTTATTCGTTTGTATGAGCAGGGACTGATTTATAAAGGCAAACGCATTATCAACTGGTGTCCGCAGTGTCAGACCTCCATTTCAGATGCGGAGACGCTGCATGAGGAGCAGGCCGGGCATTTCTGGCACCTGCGTTATCCGTATGCGGACGGCAGCGGGTATATTGAAGTAGCGACCACGCGTCCGGAGACGATGCTGGGCGATACGGCAGTCGCTGTGCATCCCAGTGATCCGCGCTACACCGATAAGGTGGGCAAGATGGTCATTCTGCCGCTGGTGAATAAAGAAATTCCGGTGATTGCCGACGCTTATGTGGATAAGGAGTTCGGAACCGGTGCGGTTAAGATCACGCCGGCGCATGACCCGAATGACTTTGAAGTGGGACAGCGCCATAATTTAGAACAGATCAATGTGCTCACCGATGACGGCCATATGAATGAGCTATGCGGCAAGTATGCGGGAATGGATCGCTACGAGGCGCGTAAGGCGATGGTAAAGGATCTGGAGGAGCAGGGCTATCTGGTGCGCATTGAGGATCATACGCATAACGTAGGTACGCATGACCGCTGCGGATGTACGATTGAGCCCATGATTAAACCGCAATGGTTCGTAGCCATGGATAAGCTGAGAAAGCCGGCCATCGAGGCACTGAAAAAAGGTGATTTCCGCTTTGTGCCCGAGCGATTTGACAAGATGTATCTGAACTGGATGGAAAATCTGCACGACTGGTGCATCAGCCGTCAGCTGTGGTGGGGACACCGGATTCCGGCTTACTACTGTGAGGAGTGCGGACATATGGTGGTGCAGAAGAGCGCACCGACAGGAGCCTGTGAGAAATGCGGCTGCACGCATTGGCATCAGGATGAGGATACGCTGGATACCTGGTTCAGTTCAGCTCTGTGGCCGTTCTCCACGCTTGGATGGCCGGATGAAACGCCGGAGCTCAAATATTTCTATCCTACGGATGTGCTGGTAACCGGGTATGATATCATCACCTTCTGGGTATCGCGTATGGTATTTTCTGCTTTGGAGTATACAGGACAGGTACCATTTAAGGATGTGCTGATTCATGGTCTGGTACGCGATGAAAATGGTGTGAAGATGAGCAAGAGCCTGGGCAATGGCATCGATCCGCTGGAGGTCATCGACCAGTATGGAGCCGACGCGCTGCGTCTGATGCTGGTGACAGGCAATGCAGCGGGTAATGATATGCGCTTTTACTGGTCTAAGGTGGAGGCCTCCCGAAACTTCGCCAATAAAATCTGGAATGCGTCCCGCTTCATTTTAATGAATCTGGATGAAGAGCTTCCGCAGACGATGGCGCCGGAGGAGCTGCTGGCAGCAGATCGCTGGATCCTTTCGAAGGCTAATAATCTGGCCAAAGAAGTGACCGATAATATGAACCGGTATGAGCTGGGAATTGTAAGCGATAAGCTGACAACCTTCCTTTGGGAGGAATTTTGCGACTGGTATATTGAGATGGTGAAATCCCGTCTGTATGCAGAGCATGATCAAAGCCGCACAGCGGCATTATGGACGCTGAAAACCGTTCTGGTGACGGGTCTCAAGATGCTGCACCCGTTTATGCCGTTCATTACGGAGGAGATCTACTCCTATCTGTGTCCGGAGGAGGAGACCATCATGTTCAGTGAGTGGCCTGCCTATGATGAAGCCATGCATTTTCCGGAGGAGGAAGATGAGGTGGAGCGCATGAAGGAAGCCATTCGCGGCATTCGTAATGTACGCTCTCAGATGAACGTGCCTCCTAAGCAGAAAGCGCAGGTCATTGTAGTTTCCGAGCAGGAGAAGGTGCTGGACATTTTCCGCCGCGGCGGCAGCTTTTTGGCTCCGCTGGCCTTTGCTACAGAGGTGAGCGTGCAGGCAGATCGTACGGACATACCGGAGAGCGCTGTCACGATTCCGATTCGTGAAGCCGTGATTTGTATTCCGCTGGATCAGCTGGTGGATCTGGAGAAAGAACGCGAGCGCCTGACGAAGGAGAAGCAGCGTCTGGAAGGGGAGATTGCGCGCGTGGAGAAGAAGCTGAACAATCAGGGCTTTGTCAGCAAGGCGCCGGCCAGCGTGGTGGAAGAAGAAAAAGCGAAGGGGGATAAGTACCGTTCGCTGCTGGAGCAGGTGGAAACCAGCCTGAAGAATTTAGGATAAAGATATATTTCAGACAAGGAAGGAGCGCTGCAAAATAGATGAGTCATCATCTAAGGAGCAGCGCTCTGTTTTCCACAACAAACTTGAGTGATTATGAGATACTCAGCATCACAAAACAAAAGAACCCGCTATTTAAGCGAGTTCCTTGAAAAGTCGGAATGACAGGATTCGAACCTGCGGCCTCTGCGTCCCGAACGCAGCGCTCTACCAAGCTGAGCCACATTCCGATATGCCTTTCAGCCTAATCATTATAGCCAAAGTTCGGAAGATTGTCAAGCGTTCCTATAAAAAAGTTTGCAAAATTCAGTGCAAAAGGATAGAGAAAGCAGCGACCCCATGATTTGACAATTTAAAATAGCTTTGTTATAATACATAAAATCATCAGCTATCAACTCACTAATCGCTTCGTTTTAAGCAGAGGTGATTATTTTTTTATATAGAATCCATTATTTTCGGACGATAAGTTATATACTATCAATAGAGATACTTGTATGACATCAGAAATGGAGAATTAATTTGAACTGGATCGAAATTTTAGGCTATCATCTGGAAAATCTATCAGCCGCCGAAGTGCTCCTGGGCCTCTTTCTCACCGTGCTGTTTACCGTATATCTGGCAAAATGCCAAAGAGAGGGCAAGCTCGAGCTCAGGCAGGCCGTCTGCTTTTGGGTGAGCTTTGTCTACATTTACATGGTCTACCTCATCACCATATTTTCGCGCAGCCCGCGCAGCGAGGCCGAGTATATGCTCACTCCCTTTTGGTCCTATGCCTTCATCATTCAATATGAAAATGAGGCTGTCCTGCAGGAGAACATTCTCAATCTCTTGCTGTTCATGCCGGTCGGCGTGCTGCTGCAGGAGGCGCTTCACACCCGCAAGGCGGTAAAATGGATCACGCTTGGCGCTTTGGCGCTGTCCATCTCGATCGAAGTGCTGCAGCTGCTGTTAAAACGCGGGTTATTCGAATGGGACGACATGTTCCATAATGCGCTGGGGGCCTACATGAGCTGCCGGATATGGTATGCCATTCGGCATAGAAAATGGGAAAGGAAAGCGACATGAAAAAAGACATTTATATATTGGGTCATCGAAACCCCGATACCGATTCGATCTGCTCGGCGATTGCCTATGCGGATTTGAAAAATAAGGGAAATGACGGTAATCGCTACATTGCAGCGAGGGCCGGTCAGGTGGGACCCGAGACGGCGTATGTGCTTAAAAGATTTGGCGTAAGGCAGCCGGGATATGTGAATAATATCGGGACGCGTGTACGCGATATGGAGATCCGTAAGGTGCCGAGCATAGCCCGTAATCTTTCGCTGAAAAAGGCCTGGAATCTGATGGCGCAGCTGGGAGCCGTTACGCTGCCGATTACGGATGAGGACAATGTGCTGCAGGGGCTGATCACCATCAACGATATTGCGCTGTCATACATGGAGGAGCAGGATGGTGACATTCTGGCAAAGGCTAAAACCTCCTATCAGAATATTTTGGAGACGCTGGAAGCGGAGATGGTAGTCGGCGATACAGGTGCGGCGTTTGATCGGGGCAATGTGCTCATCTCTGCGGCCAATCCGGATGTTATGGAGGACTATATCAAAAAGCATGATATGGTCATCACCGGGAACCGCTATGATTCGCAGCTTTCGGCGATTGAGTCCGGAGCAGGCTGCATTATTGTATGTCTGGGTGCTACCGTATCGAAAACCATTCGTAAACTGGCGGCAGATAGAAAATGCAGTGTGATTGTGACGCCGTTTGATACATACCGTGTTGCGCGGCAGATCAATCAGAGCATGCCGGTAGAAGCATTTATGAAGTCGGAGGATCTGGTGGTATTTCATCCCGGGGATTATACGGATGAAATCAAGGATGCCATGCAAAACACACGCATCCGTGATTTTCCGGTGGTGGATAAAGCAGGTCACTATATCGGCATGATCTCACGGCGCAATCTCTTGGGAATCCGCAAAAGATCAGTCATTTTAGTGGATCACAATGAGCGCAGCCAAGCGGTGGAAAATATTGAAAACGCAGAGATTCTGGAAATCATTGATCATCATCGTATTGGTTCTCTGGAAACGATGGAGCCGGTCTATTTTCGTAATGAACCGGTGGGCTGTACTGCCACGATTGTGTATGAGATGTACCGTGAAAAAGGGCAGACGGTATCGCCGCAGATCGCTGGGCTTTTGTGCAGTGCCATTTTATCAGATACGCTGGTGTTTCGTTCGCCCACCTGCACGCTGACAGATCGGCGGGCAGCACAGGAACTGGCCGAGATCGCCGGCATCGACTGCCAGCAGTTTGGCATCGAAATGTTTACGGCCGGCAGCAATTTAAAGGATAAAACGCCGGAGGAAATCCTTTATCAGGATTATAAGAAATTTGAGTTTGGCGATGTCACATTTGGCGTAGGACAGATCAACAGCATGAGCGGCGAGGAGCTTGCGCGCATCGAGCAGCGGCTTCTGCCCTATCTGGAAAAGCATTGCCGTGAGCATGGAATGAGTATGATGTTCTTTATGCTGACCAATATCATAGAAGAGAGCACGACGCTTATGTGTTTTGGGAGCGGGGCAAGGGAGCTTGCGGCAGAGGCTTTCGGCCTGCGGCCGGAAAAGGACAGCGTCGACCTGAAGGGCATTGTATCGCGCAAAAAGCAGCTGATTCCGGCGTTCATCGAAGTCATTAACAAAGAGGCTTGACACGGCAGGGATAAAATAGTAAAATCGCATATAATATCAATGAAAAGGCAAGGAAGAGAAGAGTACACCTGTGCAGGAAGCGGCAGAGAGTCCCGGCAGCTGAAAAGGGATGCGGACGGCAGGGTGGAACATGGCCTCGGAGCTGCGCACCGACCCGCCCATACAGGCGGCAGGCTGCGACGGGTACGCCCGTGAACGCGTGGGGGTATATATTGTACCCGGTGAGGTTTCCTGAGCTGCGCTTTTGGGCGGCCGGAAACAAATTAAGGTGGTACCACGAGCGGCGCTCTCGTCCTTATCAGGATGGAGCGCCTTATTTATTTTGAGGAGGAATGTCACATGTGTGAGAGCTGTAACAAAAAAGGGAAGTATTATATGACCACGGCCATTGCCTATACGTCGCGCAAGCCACATATCGGCAATACCTATGAAGTCGTACTGGCGGATGCGATTGCGCGCTATCGCCGCCTGCAGGGGTACGACGTGTTTTTCATGACCGGCACGGATGAGCATGGGCAGAAGATTCAGGAGAATGCGGAGCAAAACGGCGTTACGCCCAAGGCCTATGTGGACAAGGTCGCCGGTGAGATCAAGGATATCTGGGATATGATGAATGCCAGCTATGACAAATTCATTCGTACCACCGATCCGGAACATGAGAAAACCGTGCAGAGAATTTTCAAAAAGCTTTATGAGCAGGGGGATATCTATAAGGGATATTATGAAGGCTGGTACTGCGTGCCCTGCGAATCTTTCTTTACCGAAACGCAGCTGGTGGACGGCAAATGCCCGGACTGCGGCCGTGAAGTGAAAAAGACAAAGGAAGAAGCCTATTTCTTTAAAATGAGCAAATATCAGGACCGCCTGATGCAGTATATCGAGGAGCATCCGGAATTTATTCAGCCGGAATCGCGCAAAAAGGAAATGGTCAATAATTTCCTGAAGCCCGGTCTGCAGGATCTGTGCGTATCGCGGACCTCATTCAGCTGGGGGATTCCGGTTGATTTCGATCCGGGGCATGTGGTCTATGTGTGGATGGATGCACTGAATAACTATATCACCGGTATCGGCTATGATCCCGAAAATCCGAGCGATCAATACAAAAAATACTGGCCGGCCGATCTGCATCTCATCGGCAAGGATATTCTGCGCTTCCATACCATTTATTGGCCGATTTTCCTGATGGCCATGGGCGAACCGCTGCCCAAGCAGATCTTCGGACATCCGTGGCTGCTGTTCGGCGAGATGAAGATGAGCAAATCGCTTGGCAACGTGATCTATGCCGATGAGCTCGTCAGGCGCTTTGGCGTGGACGGAGTGCGCTACTACGTCCTGCGCGAAATGCCCTTCGCCAGCGACGGAAGCATCACCTATGAAAGCATCATTGCCCGTTACAATGCTGATCTTGCGAATACCATCGGCAATTTGGTCAATCGCACGATCGCCATGGGCAAAAAGTATTTTGGCGGAATCTTACAGGCGCAGGGCGCCAAGGAGGCGCTGGATACCGATCTGATCGACACAGCGCTGCAGACAGTTAAACATGTAGAAGACAAGATGGAAGAGCTGCGCGTGGCTGACGCCCTCGAGGAAATCGTCAATCTGGCGCGGCGCAGCAATAAATATATCGACGAAACAGCGCCCTGGGCGCTGGCAAAGGACGAAGCACAGCAGGAGCGTCTGGGAAGCGTACTGTATAACCTGCTGGAGAGCATTCGGTATATCGGCGTGCTTCTCAAAAGCTTTTTACCGGAGACAGGCGAGGCCATCTTAAATCAGCTGGGTGTTAAGGAAGAGGGACGAAACTTAGAGTCCTTAGAGAACTTTGGCTTCCTGCAGGCCGGAGAAGAAACCAACGATCCGTCGCCTTTGTTTGCGCGTATTGATGAAGCCAGGATGCTGGCTGAGATCGCCGCTGAGCGTGCGGAGCAGGAGGCCAGGAAGGCGCCTGAAAAGGAAGAGCCAAAGGAAGAAGCCAAGCCAGAAATTACGATTGATGATTTTGACAAGGTAGAGCTTAAGATCGGTGAAGTATTGGAATGCAAGCCGGTCGAAGGCGCCAAAAAGCTTCTGGTGTCCCAGATCAAAATCGGCGATGAGGTGCGGCAGATTGTATCGGGCATCGCGCAGTACTATAAGCCGGAAGAGATGGTAGGCAAAAAGGTCGTGGTTGTGACCAACCTAAAGCCGGTGAAGCTGCGCGGCGTGCTTTCACAAGGCATGATCCTGTGCGCCGATGACGGAAAAGGCGGCTTCTGTGTGCTGCGCCCGGAGAAAGATGTGCCCGGCGGCAGCATCGTAAGCTAAAAGGAGAGAAAACGATGTATTTTGATACGCATGCACATTATGATCATGAGAAGTTTAAAAAAGATGAAGCCGAGCTTTTCAGCGCCTTGCGCGCCGCCGGTGTGGAGGCCGTTGTCAATTGTGCCGGCGATCTGAAAGGCTGCGCGGCCACGCTGAGACTCACGGAGCAGTATGATTTTGTGTTCGGCGCAGTTGGGGTGCACCCGCATGAGGTAGAAAAGCTGGATGAGGATGCCGTGTATCAGCTGTATAATTACGCGTGCCGCTCCGAAAAGATTGTGGCCATCGGTGAGATCGGGCTGGATTATCATTATGAACTCGCGCCGCGCGAGCTGCAAAAAGACTGGTTTGTTGAGCAAATCGAGCTGGCCAAAGAGGTAGAGCTGCCCATCATCGTGCATAGCCGCGATGCGGCAAAGGATACGTATGATATCATGGAAGACGCAGATGCCGGCGAGGTTGGCGGCGTGGTGCACTGCTTTGCAGGCAGTCTGGAGATGGCCAAAGCGTATGTGCAGATGGGATTTTATCTTGGGATCGGCGGCATGGTAACCTTTCCGGATGTGAAAAAAATCCTGCGCGTGGTAGAGGAGATTCCGCTGGAGCATCTGCTGCTGGAGACGGACGCGCCGTATCTGGCGCCGGTACCGAATCGAGGAAAGCGCAATGATTCACGTAATCTAACCTATATAGCAGAGAAGGTGGCAGAGCTGAAGGGGATCAGTCCCGAAGAGGTAGCGCGTGTGACGCGCGAAAATGCCTGCCATTTATTTCAGGTGGAGCTATAATCGATGACAGATAAGCAAAATTTAATTGCAGCACCGCAAAATACGATCGCGGTGCTGCAAAAATATGATTTTCAGTTTAAAAAGCAATTTGGTCAGAATTTTCTGGTAGATCTGCATGTGCTGGATAAAATCCTTCGTGCGGCCGAGATTGGCCCTGAAGATGTGTGTCTGGAAATCGGTCCGGGCATCGGCAGCTTAACGCAGGCGATGGCCGAGGCAGCGCATCGGGTGATTGCCGTGGAGATCGACAAACGCCTCATTCCGGTGCTGCAGGAGAATCTGGCAGCTTATGATCATATTGAGATTGTGAATGCTGATTTTATGGAGCTTGATCTGCCTGCTTTTTTGCAGGAGCGCGGCATCACACAGCCGCTTAAGGTCGTAGCCAATCTGCCGTATTATATTACCACGCCGATCATCATGGGGCTGTTTGAGAGCGGCATACCGCTCAGCAGCATCACGGTCATGGTACAGGAGGAGGTGGCCAGGCGGATGCAGGCAGGGCCGGGCTCCAAGGATTACGGCGCGCTTTCTTTGGCCGTTCAGTATTATGCAGAGCCGTATATCGCCGCCTATGTGCCGAGAAACTGTTTTATTCCGCGTCCCGGCGTAGGGTCAGCCGTAATCCGGCTTACAAGGAGAGCTGTGCTCCCTGTGCAGGCAGAGAATCCGAAGCTATTGTTTGCACTGATCAAGGCAGCATTTGGACAGAGGCGTAAAACGCTGGTCAACAGCGTAAGCGGCAGTCCGGAGCTGACCATTCCTAAGGAAGCGATAACAGAGGCGCTGCAGCAGATAGGAATTTCAGAAAAAATCAGAGGAGAGGCACTGACGCTGGAGGAATTTGCAGCGCTTGCCAATGCACTGGAAAGGACAGGAGAGTAAACGATGACGCAGCAGCATTATTATTCAAAGGATCCGGTGAGCGCATCCCATGTGCGTCACATTGAATATGAAATTTCATATCAGGGAAGGCCGCTGCATTTTCATTTTGAAACCGACAGCGGCGTATTTTCCATCAGCCGGGTAGATCATGGGACGGATATTTTACTGCGTACCATTGCCAGAGAATGGGACGAAAAAGAGCCGCTGCCAAGCCGGGTGCTCGATATTGGCTGCGGGTACGGGCCGATCGGAATTACGCTGGGACATTTTTTCCCGGAGGCATCCGTTTGTATGCTGGATGTGAATGAGAGAGCCATGGCGCTGGCCAGAGCCAATGCGCAAAAAGCAGGACTCAGGCAGTTCACTGTGGATACGGTGGATCATTTCCCGCAGGAGCTGTTTGATCTGATTGTGACCAATCCCCCGATCAGGGCCGGAAAAACTGTGGTATACGGCATCTTTGCACAGGCACATGAGCATCTTGCGCCCGGCGGCGCTTTTTATGTGGTGATCCGCAAAAATCAAGGCGGCCCCAGCGCAGTGAAAGAGCTGGCGCGGCTGTTTGGAGACTGTGAGATCGTTGAGAGGCAGTCCGGATTTCATATACTAAAATGCATAAAATAAACTGCCGCCTCATAAGATGGATTATCAACATCTTAGGAGGAAGCATATGGGATATGTGCGTTTATTTATAGAGCTGCGTAAAGAAGAAAGCGGCGAAGCGGCAGGACAGGCACGGATCGAGATGCAGGACCGGGCAGGGCGCGTGGATGTGAAGGTACGCGGCGTACTGATGGGCCTGGCGGAGGGGGAACCCTACCAGGCGGTTTTAGTGTGCGAAAATGCGGGCCGTTACCGGGAGTACCCGGTGGGTCAGTGCAGTGCCAATGCCCGCGGACAAGCTAGTTTATTATATCGTGGCAGTGTGCAGACGGAGCCGGGAGATCCGCTTGGGATCGGCAGCTTTAAGGCCATTGCAGCCCGCAGCGGCGGGAAAAGGATTGTGGGCTATCGCCTTGAACCGATTTTGATCCCGGAGAGGTATGACGAGCCGGCCAGGGCAGATTCTTTGCCGGAGGCAGAGGAGGCTGCGGCACCGGAAGCCGCTGTCGCAGAGGAACCGGTCAAAGAGGAGCTCTCAGCTGCAGCAGAGCCGGTTTTGGAAGAGATAATGCCAGAATCACCGGCTGCTGAGGAAGATGTGGTGCTGGAAGAGCCAGCTTTTGCAGAGTCAAAGCCGGTAGATGAACCGGAGAGAATCGAAATAGAAGAGGTAAGCTCTGAAAGGATAGTACCGTCGGTTGATGAAGAGAATGGAACGGATCCGCTGCCGGTTTATGTGCTGAAGGATTTGAATCAGGTTGAAGAAGTCTGTGGAGAGGCCGGCCGGCGCGCATTTGACCGGTATCATCATCTGATTCTCGTGCGGCAGGGAGAAAAAAGCCGGCTGGGCATGCCATGCCGGTATCGCTCCAGTCAGCAGGAGGAGCTGGAGGCGGATGGGTATACGGAGTTTATGACGCCGCATGGCGGAGCTCCCAGCTATGGTGAATTTGGATATTGGATGAAAAGACTGGAATAGTTTGAAATAAAAGAGAGTGAGACAAATGATAAAGGGCGTTATATTTGATCTGGATGGTACGCTGCTGGATACACTGGAGGATCTTGCGGCGGCAGGCAATGCAGTGCTGAATAGGCATGGGCTTGCCGCGTATCCGAAGGAAGCGTATCAGCTGATGGTGGGAAACGGCATCCCCCGGTTGGTGCGCCGGATGCTGACGGGAACGAATGCCAGAAGCGGTGAAAAGAAGGAAAAGGAAGCTGCCGCCATGCTTCCGGCAGGGCTGGAGGAGGAGGCGCTTTCTGATTTTATGAGCTATTATGCGGCGCATAAACAGGATCATACGAAACCATATCCGGGCATCCCTGAGCTATTGGCACGGCTGCAGGCAGAGGGGGTAAAGCTGGCAGTTGTGTCGAATAAGGCGGACAGGGCTGTAAAGGAGCTGGCACAGCAGTATTTTGGCGCTGTGTTTACGAGCGCTGTTGGTCTAAAGGAGGGCGGTCGTGCAAAACCGGATCCGGCTTCTACTTTAGAAGCGGTGAGTATGCTGGCGCTTCCGAAAGAGGAGATTTTGTATGTCGGCGACAGCGACGTGGATATGCAGACAGCGCAGAATGCCGGTTTGAGCGGATGCGGCGTTTTGTGGGGCTTTCGTACGGAAGAGGAGCTCAAAAAAGCCGGCGCCAGATATCTGGCGCCGGACGCAGGGGCACTTTATGAAATTATTTCATCGAGAGACCGATCCGCTTTTTAGCAAGATCGAGGCTGATGACTTTGACCTCAACAATATCTCCGACTTTAACGACATCCAGAGGATGCTTGATGAACTTGTGGCTCATCTGAGAGATGTGTACAAGTCCGTCCTGATGCACGCCAATATCTACGAAGGCACCGAAATCGATGACATTGCGAACGGTGCCTTTTAATATCATGCCAACGGTTAAGTCTTCCATAGACATGACGTCGGTGCGCAGGATCGGGGCCGGCATATCGCTGCGCGGATCGCGGCCGGGTTTGGCAAGCTCCGAGGCGATATCCTGCAGCGTAGGCAGACCGATACTAAGCTGCTCGGCAAGCTCCGTCTGATTCATTCCTTTGATCTGTACGAGAATGCGCGGCATGCCGGCACGCAGCTCGCCGCTTTCCGTGAGCTGATTTAGATCATAGCCCATCTGTACGAGCAGGCTGCGGGCAGCCTCATAGGACTCGGGATGCACGGCGGTATGATCGAGCGGCTCGTCGCCATCTTGAATGCGTAAAAAACCGGCGCACTGCTCAAAGGCCTTGGGGCCAAGCTTGGCTACTTTTAAAAGCTGTCTGCGGTTGGTAAAGCGGCCATTTTCCTCACGATAGGCCACGATATTTTTAGCAATTGTTTTGGTAATACCGGAGATGTAAGCAAGTAAAGAGGGAGAAGCGGTGTTGACATCAACGCCAACGCGGTTTACGCAGTCTTCTACCACGCCGGTGAGCGCGCTGCTGAGTTTTTTCTGATCCATATCATGTTGATACTGTCCGACGCCGATGGATTTGGGATCGATCTTTACGAGCTCTGCCAACGGATCCTGCAGGCGGCGGGCGATCGAGGCGGCGCTTCGCAGCGCCACATCGAAATCAGGAAATTCTTCGGTGCCGAGCTTAGAAGCGGAATACACGCTGGCGCCGGCTTCGTTGACAATGACATAGCTGGCTTTGACAGCGGCCTCCGGATTATAGTCCGAAAGTACCTGCGAGACAAATTGCTCAGATTCACGG
This sequence comes from uncultured Clostridia bacterium, assembly GCA_947570515.1. GTDB lineage: Bacteria > Bacillota > Clostridia > Lachnospirales > Bianqueaceae > CALWPV01. The sequence goes on along the minus strand of CANOUM010000002.1, from coordinate 15,202 downwards.
GAGGCTGTGCCGTTGCCGATGGCGATGATATCCACATGATAGCGGCGCAGCAGTTCAGTCAGCTTTTTCTTTGCCTCCGGGATGCGGCCCGGACCGGAAGTCGGATAGATCACAGCAGTATCGAGTACCTTGCCGGTGGGGTCTACTACGGCCAGTTTACAGCCGGTACGAAAGGCCGGGTCGAAACCGAGTACAGTCTTGCCGGCAATGGGCGGCTGCATGAGCAGCTGCGTCAGATTTTTACCAAATACGTGAATCGCACCGTCCTGTGCCTTTTCGGTAAGATCAGCACGGATTTCATTTTCGATGGAGGAGGCAATCAAACGCTTATAAGCATCTTGAATGGATGAAACTAAAAAGTCATGGCGCAGTGGGCTTTGAATGATCTGAGCCTCCAGATAGGACAAAATTTGTTCTATTGGAGCTTCCAAAGAGACCGTGAGCATTTTTTCGGCTTCGCCGCGGTTGAGGGCGAGCACCTGATGCCCCGCAATTTTGCTGATGGCTTCGGAAAATTCATAATACATTTCATAGACGCAGGTTTGCTCCGGATCTTTTGCCTTAGAGACAATGCGTCCCTGTTTTTGCGTGAGCTGGCGGATATGCTGGCGATAATCGGCCTGATCCGCAATGATCTCGGCAATGATGTCGGAGGCGCCGGCAAGGGCGGCCGCAGCGTCGGGGACTTCTTTTTCGGCATCGATATAAGCTGATGCCAGCGTCTCAAGTTCGCCGCTTTCTTTTTGCTCCCAGATGAGGAGGGCGAGAGGCTCCAGTCCGCGTTCTTTGGCAATGGTAGCGCGGGTGCGCCGCTTGGGACGGTAGGGGCGGTACAGGTCGTCAACCTCAACCATGGTCTGCGCCTGTTGAATCTGCGCCAGAAGCTCGGGCGTCATCTGCTCCTGTTCGGTAATGGAAGCGATGACCTGCTCCTTCTTAGCCTCCAGATTGCGCAGATAGACCAGACGCTCGTTAAAATCACGCAGGATTTCATCACTCAGGGTGCCGGTCATCTCTTTACGGTAACGGGCAATAAACGGAATGGTGTTGCCTTCGTCAATCAGCTGCAATACATTAGTAACCTGCCAGTCCTGCAGGTTAAACTCCTGCTGCAGCTGGCGGGCAATTAAAGTCAGTTCTTGCATATATCATATCATCCTTTTTCATGAGTATTCTGGGAAATTATACCGAATCGGACAAGAAAAGTCAAACACAAGTGATTTTAAAACAATCTTAAAAAGAGCTTTCCTTTTCAGGCGGAATTTGTTATAATTAAAACTACGATGATTACAGGCCGCGTGGCGGCAAAGGAGGAAATATGTACACATATCAAACAAAAGGTACTTGCTCACGGCAGATTGATTTTGAGCTGAGAGACGGCAAGGTTTATAATGTCAGTTTTGTAGGAGGCTGCAACGGCAACCTGAAGGGAATCAGCAAGCTGGTGGAAGGAATGGATGCTAAGGAGCTGATTGAGCGCCTGAAGGGCAATACCTGCGGCAGCAAATCGACTTCCTGCCCTGATCAGCTGGCGCTTGCTTTAGAGGCGGCACTCGCCGAAACGAAAGCAGAGGCGTAAGATGCGGGGAAAAGGAAGAGTTACCAATTTAACAGAAGGAACCATTTGGAAGCAGCTCGTGCTGTTTGCTCTTCCGCTTATGGCCAGCAACCTGTTTCAGCAGTTATACAATACGGCTGATTCTTTGGTAGTTGGCCGTTTTGTTGGGAGCACGGCGCTGGCGGCAGTTGGTTCTACGGGAGCGCTGACCGGATTGATTATCGGCTTTTTTATGGGCATGGGGACTGGCTCAGGCGTGGTCATTTCGCAGTATTATGGCGCTAAAAACTATGAAAAGCTGGAAAAGAGCGTACATACGGCTATGGCACTGGCAATTGCCTTTGGTGTGGTGCTGGCTGTGGTCGGGGTGATTTTGTCACCTTATATGCTAAAATGGATGAGTACGCCGGATGACGTGATGGATCAGGCGACGCTCTATCTGCGGATTTATTTTATCGGCATTATTTCATTAACCGTCTACAATATCGGAGCAGGCATTTTGCGTGCAGTCGGAGATTCTAAGCGGCCGCTGTATTATCTGGTGATTTCCGGCGTGACGAATGTCGTATTGAATTTGATCTTTGTGATCGTGTTTAATCTGGGCGTGGCCGGTGTGGCGCTGGCAACGATCTGTTCACAGGTGCTGTCTTCTGTTTTAGTGATTTATAATCTGACGCACACGAGCGGACCGTTTCGCCTGCATCTAAAGGAGATTCGCTTTGATAAAGAGATTCTGTGGCAGATTGCGAAGATTGGTCTTCCGGCGGGCGTACAGTCGATGGTCATTTCATTATCGAATATTGTGATTCAGTCCAAGGTCAATATGTTTGGTTCAGCAGCCATGGACGGAAATTCGGCATCGAGCCGTATCCATTCGTTAGTGAAAAATACGCTTAATCACAACTCCTTGGCCACGACCACCAATACCGCGCAGAACCTGGGCGCCGGCAAGATGGACCGCGTGAAAAAGGGAACAAGAACTTCTATTTTGATTGGGCTCGGCGCAACGATTGCCGTAGGCTGGATTGCCGGTTTTGCAGCCAAACCGCTCATCGAGATGTTTTCTGATGAGCAGGAGGTGATCTTTTTTGGCATCAAATCACTGCGAATGCGCTGTATGACGTATTTCCTGTTTGTGTTTACGGATGTGCTGGCAGGTGTGATCAGAGGAAGCGGCAATGCTGTGGTGCCGATGGCGATTTCGATGATCAATATGTGCGCGGTGCGTATTTTGTGGCTGATGATTGCGATGCCCTTCTGGACGGATTTTAATGTGATTGTATTTAGTTATCCGCTGACGTGGGGGCTGGCGTCACTTTGTTATTTGATTTATTATCTTAAGGGCGGCTGGCTGAAAAAGTGGAAGCAGCAGCATGAAGAGCCTGAACTCATAGGAGAGTAAACTCATATGGCCAGTATTATGGATCAGGAGCGGCAGTTTCATATTCAGACACTGCCGGAGGAAGTAGGAGAGTATGTCATCCTGCCCGGGGATCCGGGACGGGTGCCGGCGATTGCCGCGCTGCTGCAGGATGCAGTTTGCGTGGCTGAAAACAGGGAATATACGGTGTATACAGGATGGCTTAGCGGTAAAAAGGTGACGGTTTGTTCAACCGGTATCGGGGGTCCTTCAGCCGCGATTGCGGTCGAGGAGCTGATTAAATGCGGCGCCCATACCTTTATTCGTGTGGGAACGAGCGGCGGGATGGATCTTGCCGTTAGCGGCGGAGATTTGGTGATCGCAAGCGCTGCGGTGCGAGGCGAGGGCACAAGCCGTGAGTATCTGCCGCTTGAATATCCGGCAGTAGCGAGTCATGAAGTGGTGCAGGCGCTGGAGCAGGCGGCGAAAAAGCTGTCAGATGAAGCGCTTGGACATGGCTATCATGTGGGAGTTGTTCACTCGAAAGACAGCTTCTACGGAGAAGTGGAGCCGCAGGCAAGTCCCATGAGCCGTGATATTGAGCAGAGATGGGAGGCTTATATGCGCTGTGGCTGCCTTACATCGGAGATGGAGTGTGCAGCCGTATTTTCCGTCGGTTTGGCGCGCCGTGCGCGCTGCGGAGCGGTGCTGACGGCTCTCTGGAATGTGGAACGCTCCAAGCAGGGGCTTCCGGATCAGATTACGTATGACAGCAGCCGGGCGATTCGATGCGCCATAGAGGCCATTCGGATTCTGATAGAGAGGCCGGATGCTTTGTAGGTTTTTCACAGAGAAGCAGAAAAAGATTTATACATTTTGAATGAAACAGAGAAGTTGCGTTTTTGATTGCACTTATGTGAGGAAATGTGTATAATACTAGGTGAATGACAGGTAACAGGTCAGTCGCCTAGTATTTTTATGTCGGGCGAGTAAGAAGCATATGAAAAGAATGGGAGAAATTCAATGACTTCGGAAGAACTCAAACAGCTACAGATCATGGCCTGCAAGGTGCGCATGGGCGTGATCGAGGGGACGCATGCGGCGAAATGCGGGCATCCGGGTGGAAGCTTGTCAGCAGCTGATATTTTTACGTATCTTTATTTTAAGGAACTAACGGTAGATCCTTTGAATCCGACATGGGAGGAGAGGGATCGTTTTGTGCTTTCTAAGGGGCACACAGCTCCGGGGTTATATGCGGCTCTGGCCCATCGGGGATTTTTCCCGCCGGAGGATTTGCAGAAGCTGAGAAAAATCGGCAGCTATCTGCAGGGGCATCCGTGCATGACGGAAACGCCCGGTGTGGACATGTCCACCGGCAGTCTGGGACAGGGCGTTTCGACAGCAGTCGGCATGGCGCTGGCGCTTAAATATCAGAAAAAACAGCAGCGCGTCTACACGCTTTTGGGGGACGGCGAGATTCAGGAGGGCCAGGTGTGGGAGGCTATGATGTTTGCTTCGCATTATCATCTGGACAACCTGTGTGTGATCATTGATAATAATAATTTGCAGATAGACGGTTGGGTGAATGAGGTCATGAGCCCCTATCCGATCGACAAAAAGCTGGAGGCTTTTGGGTTTGGCGTTCAGACCATTGACGGTCATGATTTCAATCAGATTGAGCAGGCGCTGGATCAGGCAAGACAGACAAAAGGAAAGCCTTATGGAATTATTCTTAAAACAATTAAAGGCAAGGGCGTATCGTATATGGAAAATGTGGGCAGCTGGCACGGTAAGGCGCCCGACGACGCACAGTATGAAATCGCAATGAACGAGCTGAGGGCTCAGCTTGCACAGCTGGAGGTGGAATGAGATGAGTGAAGAAAAAAGAATTGCCACCAGAGAGAGCTATGGAAATGCATTAGTTGAACTGGGCAAGACGCATCCGGAAATCGTGGTAATGGATGCAGATCTGGCTGATGCGACCAAAACAGGAATTTTTAAGAAGGCATTTCCTGAACGCCATTTTGACTGCGGCATTGCCGAGGCTAACATGATGAGCGCCGCTGCAGGTATGAGTACATGCGGACTGGTACCCTTTGTGAGCAGCTTCGCCATGTTTGCGGCCGGCCGCGCATTTGAGCAGATCCGCAACAGCATCGGCTATCCGAGATGCAATGTCAAGATTGCCGCGACTCATGCCGGTATATCAGTGGGCGAAGATGGCGCGAGTCATCAGTGCTGTGAGGACATTGCGCTGATGCGCAGCATTCCGGGCATGGTCGTGATTTGCCCGGCTGATGATGCGGAGGCCCGCGCAGCGGTAAAAGCGGCGTATGAATACAAAGGACCAGTGTATCTGCGGCTTGGCCGTCTGGCTGTTCCTGTATTTCATGAGGATGACAATTATGAATTTACGATTGGCAAGGCGGAGGTCATTCATCCGGGAGAGGATGTTACGATCATTGCGACTGGGTTGATGGTCAAAGAGGCGATGGACGCGGCCAGATTGCTGGAAGCAAAAGGCGTGGGTGTGCGCGTGATTAACATGGCGACCATTAAGCCTCTGGATGAAGAGATTGTGCTGCAGGCCGCGCGAGAGACGGGCCGTATTATTACGGCGGAGGAGCATTCGATTGTGGGCGGACTTGGCGAGGCTGTGTGCAGCCTGCTCTCGGAAAAGTGTCCCACACCAGTGCGGCGCGTGGGTGTAGAGGATGTGTTTGGACATTCTGGACCGGCGCTGGAGCTGCTCAAGGAGTTTGGTTTGTCGGCAGAGCATCTGGCAGAGGTCTGTGAAGAATTTATCGGTTAAAATGAATGGCGGAGAGATTCCGCCATTTTTTTATTGCAGAATCCCGTTGCTATGCAAGCTGGTTCCGCCCCACAAGTTTCATGAAATGATTTTGATATGTATTTTAACGGGAAGATATGTTATACTGCACTTATTGATTATCAAGCTGAATTGGCAGCAGGAGGGTATAACGATGAAATTGCAGGGAAAAGATATCTATTTGGATACGCTGAGCCGTGAAGATTGCAAAACGATATGGAATGATTTTGAGTATGATTTTGCTAATCCGGCGGAAGAGCTGAATTTAGGTCATTCTGATGAGAAGGCGAATGATTGGTTTAATGAAATACAAAAACTTCAGGGGAATCGAAATGTACGTCTGGGAATTTTTAAGAATGACGGAACGGTGATCGGCGATGTTGCGCTGCAGGATATTGACAGAGTCAACAGAAAATGCAGTGTCGGTATCGGCATGACTAAGCTGGAATATCGGGGGAAAGGTTACGGTACACAGGCGGTAATGCTAATGCTCAATTATGGATTTAAGTATTTAGGGTTGGAAAGAATAACGGCAAATACTTTGGATGTAAACATTGGAGCCCAGAAGCTTTTAAGTAAATGTGGTATGTTTCTGGAGGGCAGGGAAAGAAGATCCGTCTATTTAAATTCGGAAATGCATGACAAATTAAACTATGCAGTTTTGAAAGAGGAATTTCTGAGGATGGGGTATCAAAACATCTAAGGGGAACGGATTCCAGACGCTGCTGGGGCTAGAGGGCTTGGTTAAGTCCCAATCTGTTATAATTAATCATGCTAAAGCACACCTTTGTTTTTTGTTTTGCGGTGATTTAATTATATCAAAGGTTAAGTGTTTTTACATTTTTATTTATACAAACAAGTACAGATCTGTGCCATTTTTATGGGCTAAAGGATTGCTTCTTCAAGATTCAGCACGCCAAATAGTGTGGGAAGCTTGAGTAAATTAAATTTTCTACCAAAAAGTATTGACAGTGACGTAACGTCACAAGTTATAGTACAAATGTATATTAGGAGGTAGAAAAATGAATTTATTAGTAACAGGTGGATATGGATTTATAGGATCAAATTTTATCTTGTATTGGTTAAAGGAGCATCCAAATGATAGAATTATTAATGTTGATGTATGTACTTATGCTGCAGTGCAAAAGAACCTGGAATCTCTAAAAAATGATGAAAGATATGTTATGGTAAAAGCTGATATATGTAATTACGAAATGATGGAATTAGTAGTTGACTTATACCAAGTTGATTGTATAGTTAATTTTGCAGCAGAATCTCACAATAGTAATTCAATTATAAATCCAACTTCTTTTTATAGAACGAATTTGTTGGGCATTCAAACATTGATGGAAGTAACCAGAAATAATTCAAGAATTAAGAGAATACATCATATTTCAACATGTGAAGTGTATGGGGATATGCCTTTGGATAGTGATAATAAGTTTGACGAGGAACATGCGCTTGGAGGAAATTCACCATATAGTTCATCGAAAGCATGCGGGCAGTTAGCAGCAAGAGCATATTATAAAACATATGGGATTCCTATTACGATATCTGTTTGTTCAAATAATTATGGACCATATCAGTTCCCAGAAAAACTGATTCCTTTATTTGTTTCGAATATGTTAGAAGGGAGACCGTTAACACTGTATGCAGAAAGTAATTATAAGCGGGAGTGGTTGCATGTAGAAGATCATTGCAGAGCAATTGAAGCTATTTTACTTAGAGGTAAAATAGGAGAGATATACAATATCGGCAGTGGTGTTGAAAAAAGTGTTGAAGAGATAAGCGATATTATTTTAAAGTATTTTAATGGGAATGAAAATCAAAAAGTCATTGTACCATCAAGGCCTTCCCATGATCGAAGATATTTGCTTGATTGTAATAAGATTACAAGGGAATTATTGTGGAAGCCCATGATTAATTTTGAAGATGGGATTATTTCTACAATAGACTGGTATGTAAATAATAAAGATTGGTGGAAGCCATTAATAGAAAAGAGCACTGTTAATGAAAGAAAATGGGAAAATGTATAAGATTTTTACTTTTTTTGTAATTTACTGTTCATGATATTCGTTGGGTTTTAAAAATGGAATAATAATCATTTGACGATTTCCTATTTTCTTAAGTAAAGCAAATTGTGATTATGGAAAATTGGAAATCGTCATCCATTGAGATGTAACCGATCACTCAATTATATTGTTGCTTGAATATTGCCGATTATATCGCGTTGGCAATGTCGCTAGAGCGGGCTGGAGGTCTGATGTTTAATAAAGGGAACAGTTCACTGTACTTTGATAATTCACATACGATTGATTGAGAACGAATTTTGAGGAATCTGTGTCTGGAGGGGAAACTCAGTTTTTGCGATTCTTATGCAAACCCTGTTAAAGATACTAAAAAAGGCTGAATGTTGGCGGATTTTCAAATATCGATGCAGTTATTATCGTCTTGGTAAAACGGATATGGGGAGATTGTGCGTTCAAGAATAGTTTTCCGTGGATATAGGTAATGCCTTCTATCTTTTCTGCGGCTAAAGAACCGGATGGAATTATGAAAGTTATTTTTTATCGTAAAAGAATCAGAGAATAGGGAGGAAGGAGAAAATGGAAATGTATTCTACGACAGAATTTGCAAATAAGGCTCATATATCAACTAGAACAGTGCGCTATTATAGTAATATAGGGTTATTAAAACCGACTTATAATGCTGTTGATAACCATTATTATTATACAGAAGATGATTTTTTTAAACTACAAAAAATATTATCATTAAAGTATTTAGGATTTTCTCTTAAAGAAATAGAGCAACTCATTAAGGATAATACAGCTGATGAAATAAGAGAATTATTTATGTTGCAAATTAAATTAATTCGTAGAAAAATTGAAAATTTAAAACTAGTAGAGAAAGGATTGATTAACGCTAACAGAATAATTGAATCAAATAATAGCTTAAGATGGACTGACATTATTAATTTAATCTATTTAATAAACATGGAAGATCAACTAATAGAAAATTATAGAAATTCAGAAAATCTGTCAATTAGAATAGAGTTACATTCCAGATTTTCGAAGGATAAACATGGTTGGTTTGCATGGTTATTGTCTCAAATACCAGTGAAAAAAGTAGAGAGTATTTTAGAAATAGGTTGTGGCAACGGAGAGTTGTGGAAATCTATAGACGCGGAACAATTAAATGATAAAGAAATAATATTATCTGATATATCAGCAGGAATGATACAAGATGCTATGAATAATTTGAAAGAATACAAGTTTAAGTATTCAGTTTTTGATTGTGAAGAAATTCCTTTTAGCAGTAGCAAGTTTGATATGATCATTGCTAATCATATGTTATTTTATGTAAAAGATATTACAAGAGCTTTAAATGAAATGTGTCGTGTATTAAAATCTAATGGAGAGTTTTATTGTAGTACGTACGGTAAAAATCATATGAAAGAGATAAGTGATCTGACTAAAGCATTTGATGAACGAATCAATCTATCAGAAATAGAGTTATATAAGATATTTGGTGTTGAGAATGGAGAGAACATATTAAGGGAACATTTTGAAGAAGTTTTATACAAAAAATATGAAGATTTTTTAGAAATTGATGATGGAGAACTGTTATGCGAATATATATTTTCGTGTCATGGAAATCAGAATGAAATTCTTAGCGGTAGAAAGGAAGAGTTTAAGGAATTTATAAAGAATGAAGTAAGAAAACGAAGGATGATAATAAGTAAAGATGCAGGGGTATTTATATGTAAATCGCCAAAAAAATGCAGGGGTGAATTGGCTATTTAGATTATACTGATTTATGAAAAAGATTAAACATATAGACATCTTATTTGAGGTTAAATGTATCATTTTCAGTGAGCATTTTCCGGGTTTGACAGCACAATATTCAAGGCCAGTGCAGTAATGGTAGTGTGTCGTGTTTTAGACCTATGATGCTTTTCTGGTCAAGTGTTACTGGCGATTGCAATTGCGAAAGGGAAGGTGTGTCCCGTACCTACAAGGGCTGTGACGGTTATGCCCCGATGCTGGCTTACCTTGGAAGGGAAGCCAGTACTGCCGGAAACATACCCCGGAATTTCTTTTGGAGACCATCCGTGACTGTAAATCTGCGACGGCAGGTGATGCATTGAGTACTGAAACTCCTTAAAATCAAGGATTCTTTTGAAATTTAACCTGAATTTACGACACTTTTACGACAGAGGAAGCCAAGCTATGATAACAAAGTTGTGAAAGAGATCAAAGAGACAAAGAATAATTGTATGTTGATAAAAGTAAGAACCGGATTTCACCTGTTTGTGAAGTTCGGTTCTTTTGTATATTGCCCATATAAAACTTCCGGAATCGGCAATAATAATATATAAAAACCAATGAATATTTGAATTTTATTGCCGATATGTGATATAATAACTATAAATATGATGTTTTATGATCAAAATGTGGATGGATGCGAGGCTAAGATATGCTTGAAAATAAACTGGGTATTACTGATTCAGCAGAATTGGCAAGAGCAGATCAGTAAGCAAAAAGCCATAGGAATGTTTGAAAACGGATTTCTGGAAAAACTGGAGCCAGGAACGTACGAAAGTCTTGCGGTCATTCATAAATATTTATTTGATGAGATTTATGATTTTGCCGGTAAAATTCGCGAGGTGAATCTGTCCAAAGCAAATTTCAGGTTTGTGCCTCTGATGTATCTGAAAGCGGCATTACAAAGTATTGATAAAATGCCTCAGTCAACTTTTGATGAGATCATTGAAAAATATGTGGAAATGACTGTAGCCCACCCATTCAGGGAAGGCAATGGAAGAAGTACAAGAATCTGGCTTGATCTGACACTGAAGAAAGAAATCGTCTATGTGGTGGATTGGAGCAAGATGGATAAAGAGGATTATCTTCTGGCCATGGAGCAGAGTCCGATTAAAGATATTGAAATTAAGTTCCTTTAAAAAAATGCGTTGACGGACCATATTCATGACTTTGAGATTTATAGAAAGGGGATTGATCAAAGCTATTATTATGAAGGCTATTATGTTTTCAAAACGGAAGAACTAAGAGAAAAGTAAAGCGATGGTACTGGTTTAAAATTGTTTTAACTCGGAAAATTTTGACAGAATTGATATGGAGGAAATATGCGATATCTTTCAGTAAATGAAATGGCTAAAAAATGGAATATATCGGAGCGGAGTGTGAGGAATTACTGTGCCCAAGGGAGAGTAAACGGTGCATTTCTTACCGGCAAGACTTGGAATATTCCGGAAGCTGCCAAAAAGCCGGAGCGTTCCAACAAGAGAAAAGAACAGCCTACTTTGCTGGATGTTTTGCAGGAGGAGAAAAAAAGTAAATATCCGGGCGGGATTTATCATAAAACGCAGATTGATCTGACATATAATTCCAATCATATGGAAGGCAGCCGACTGACTCACGATCAGACCAGATATATTTTTGAGACCAATACCATTGGAGTAGAAAATGAAGTTCTCAATGTGGACGATGTGATTGAAACCGCAAATCATTTCTGCTGTATTGATCAGATCATTGATCATGCAAAATCAGCTTTAACGGAGAAGCTTATTAAGGAGCTTCATCAGACATTAAAAAGCGGAACCAGCGATTCCAGAAAAGACTGGTTTGCAGTAGGAGCTTATAAGAAATTGCCAAATGAGGTTGGTGGCATGGAAACAGCCCTTCCGGAAGAAGTTGCCAATAAGATGAAAGCGCTGCTGAAGGAATATAACGCTAAAGAAGAGAAAACTTTTGATGACATTTTGGATTTCCATGTGAAGTTTGAACAGATTCATCCGTTTCAGGACGGTAATGGTCGTGTAGGCAGATTGATTATGTTTAAGGAATGTCTAAAATATAATATTGTTCCATTCATCATTGAAGATAATCTGAAGATATTCTACTACCGTGGATTGAAAGAATGGAATAATGAAAAAGGCTATCTAACGGATACCTGTCTGACTGCACAAGATAAATATAAAGCTTATTTGGACTATTTTAGAATCCAGTATTGATGGAGGAATATCAATAATTTCAAATCTTGACACAAATATATCAGAGTTAATCTGTTTTGCACTAAAAGAATATGGTAACAGTTCCCTGCACAAAAGAGATCTGATGGAGAACGGCCCTATTCGCAAATCCTTTGGTTATCTGATTGCGGATATTTCCATCGTCATTGCTGAGAAAAACAAATTATATTTGCGTAAGTATAATGTTACAAGCTCGGATGGTGACTTTAGCGTATCTTTTATCTTAGGTCATGCTGCCCTGCTGTTTGGGATGTCGTCCTGTAAGTTTAGAGAGGAATTGCTCAATACAGAAAATATCAAGGGAGTTATTACATTAAAGCAGAGTGTATTTGAGCAAATTGTAATGCCTGCTGCTGTAAGTGTTATGAAATCAACAGATTTAGCAGCATATTTGTTTGGTGGAAAAAGAGATGATACAACAACGAAGAATAGATTATATGTGGCATTGATAAGATCGCTGGATAAACTTACTATTTTTATCACTGCCCAGGTTGAAGCCAAATATGGCAGAAAATTTATTCTAGACTATTTTGAGAAAACCATCGGTTCGAGAAAATAAAAAAATAATGTTCTGTCTCGTGGCAGGATGTTTTTGTGGTCTTATCTATATCAAAAGAATGAATTTATGCTAAAATACCGCAGTAGTAAAGGCTCTCAATTCCTACTACGATTTTACTAGGTTTCACGGCTTCAACTTGCCATATTTTGCCCCGCTTTGCTTTTCCGTGAAATTCTTAACAATTTTTCTAGAGCCGGCACAGTCGGCAAAACGTGCCAAAACATGGCGTTTTCGGGCATTTTGAGAAAGGAAAATTTTATGATTAGAATACTTTTTATCTGTCACGGCAACAGATGATTGCGTACATGTAAACTCGATTTTTTAAATTAATCTTGTCGCAGGGATAAATGATAGCAGGCTGTACACAATAGAACTTAACCGTCTATTTTAAAAAGGAGATGCTATCATGATGATCAATGATCAACGAAAAGTAGTGCTGGTTGGAACGGGTATGGTCGGCATGAGCTATGCCTATGCGCTGATCAACCAGCCAATTTGTAACGAGCTTATCTTAATTGATATTGATAAAACGAAGGCCGAAGGAGAAGCCATGGATCTCAGTCATGGTATTCCGTTTGCGCTCTCTCATATGAAAATTCGCGCAGGCGAATATGCTGACTGTCAGGATGCGGATCTGGTAGTGATCTGCGCCGGCGTGGCGCAAAAACCCGGCGAATCCAGATTGGACCTTTTACAGCGTAATGCTAAAGTGCTGCGCAGCATTATAGAACCCATTGTTGCCTCTGGGTTTCAGGGGATTTTTTTAACAGCAACCAATCCGGTAGATATCATTACGCAGATCATTCATGATATTTCCGGCTTCCCGGCGCAGCGTGTGATTGGCAGCGGTACAACGCTGGACAGCGCGCGGCTTCGTTATATGATCGGTGAATATTTTAGAGTGGATCCGCGCAATGTGCATGCTTACGTGATCGGAGAACATGGAGATTCTGAGTTTGTACCCTGGTCACAGGCGATGGTGGCTACCAAATCGGTGCTGGATATCTGTGAGGAATATGAGGAGCAGTGTCATTTCTGTGATCTGCAGGGAATCGAGGAGCAGGTGCGTACTTCCGCACAAAAGATTATTGCAGCAAAAAAGGCCACTTATTATGGCATTGGCATGGCTTTGGTACGGATTACAAAGGCAATTTTCAATGATGAAAACAGCGTGCTGACTGTATCGGTAAGGAGCAGTGGATGGTATGGAACAGAGGATATCTATTTGGGACTTCCGGCATTCATCAACCGGTCGGGGGTGAGGAGTATTTTGAATCTGAAACTGACAGCGGAGGAAGTTGCCGAGCTTCAGCGCTCTTCCCGCACATTGCGGGAATTTTATGATCAGCTGAAAATCTGAGTGGCAGTAGCATCAGGTATGGAAGCAAGCGGCAGAGAGAAATCTCTGCCGCTTTTTTGTGGAATTGTTTTGGAAAGGTCTTGGCTGGGTTGCTCTTGACTTTTGAAGTATTCAATGATAACATATATATGACTGATTTAGTATTTTAAGTCATAGAGGGGAAAATAATATGGCGCGTGGTTTTACAGAACGAGAAAAAGAAAACATCAGGAAAAATTTGAAGGACGCTTGCAAACAGAGCTGGACGCGGTATGGATATAAGAAAACAAGTGTGGATGAGCTTTGTAGACAAGCGGGTATTTCGAAGGGAGCGTTTTATCTGTTTTTTGAATCAAAAGAAGCTCTCTTTGGTGAAGTTTTGTGCTTAGTGCAAGAGCAAATTTATAATGCAGCAGCGGAAGTAATCAAAAATCAAAGAGATAAGAATGGCATTGCGGAAGCATTAAAGCTTATTTATCGGGAATATGATAAAAATAATTTTTTGTATAATTCAGACAGTGCGGATTTTATAATTTTGATCAATAAGATATCAGAGGAACAGAAGAAAAAAATAGAGGAATCCAATCGTATGAGTCAACAGCTTTTTTTAGATCAAGCGGATTTAAAATTCAAGGTTGATGCGGATTTGGCCATGTCAGTGATTTATTCTTTAATTATGAGTATCAAAAATAAGGATATTCAGCCATACAATCACATCAAAACGTTTGATTTTATGGTTGATCATTTAATTGACAATTTGTATGAATAGCAGGAGGCAGAAAATGAAAACAGAAATTATAAAGAAAAATAATACAGAAGTTGCAGTTATAAGCAGTAAAGAGCTGTTGATTACAGATGTACAGTCGGCATTAGACTTAATTATGACAGTAAAATACGAAACGGGCTGCACAAATATTGCCGTAAACAAAGAAGCTATCGTAAATGATTTCTTTGTCTTGAGCACATGTCTGGCGGGAGAAATACTGCAGAAATTTGTCAACTATGGTGTGAGGTTTGCTATATATGGCGACTTCTCGAAATATACCAGTAAGCCGTTAAAGGATTTTATGTATGAAAGCAATAGAGGAAAGGATATTTACTTTCAGCCGACTGCGGAGTTGGCTGTCGATCAATTGGCGAGATATAAGTAAAGATGCTGCACTCAATATGATAAATTCGCACATCTATAGAACTGAAAGCTCGATGTAACAACAACTTACATCGAGCTTTTTTACAGTTTATAATCTCTATAACGATAAATTGAATTTTTCACATTTTCGTGATATACTATCCGGTAGTGATTGTCATAGTAAGGAGGACTATATGGCTGTAACATATAAAAAATTATTTCACTTACTCATAGATCGGGATATTCAGACCGCTGAATTGAAGGAAAAAGCTGGTTTCAGCGCTAATATTCTGACCCGACTAAGGCGTGATCAGTATATATCTTTAGATAGTATCGAAAAGATATGTCTTGCTCTTGGCTGCAACGTAGATGATA
>CANOUM010000001.1 GCA_947570515.1 uncultured Clostridia bacterium | reverse complement strand
TATTCGGTATATTTCTCTCCAAAGGCTTCGGTCAAATACTTTTCCTCTTGTAATATCTGCAAATGAAGCATTATAATGGCGTAAAACGCAAAAATCAAATGCAAGTAATTGAAAAATGCAATTAGCATACCAAGATACATTACATCAAAACCGAGAAAAGCGGGGTTGCGGCTGATACGGTATATTTTCGTTGTTACAAGCTCGGTTTTATCTTTTTCCGGTATGCCCGCTCTCCAGCTATCCCTCATCGTTACCATAGCTACGATAAAGACAAGAACGCCAAGAGCTGCAACGCCTATGCCAATCCGCGCATAAGAGGATTTCCACATACGGAAATTCATGACGATACTGACCACTTCCACAATGACAATAGAGTAGGTTGCGAGCTTCATCAGTATCTCAGTCACAAGTACCTTTCGGGGCTTTCTGCCTTTGCCGATTTGGTCTGTTTTCACACCCTTTCGGCGTTGTAAAATCATTTTAGTAAAGTATGCGGTATAGAATAGCGCAAGTACGGCAAGTGCCATGATTTGTATTAGTTTCATAATTATATCTCTTTCATCGGATGTCTAATAACCGTTTTAAATTTTTCAGATACAGCTTTTTTACATTGCAAGAAATCCCTTCAGGATTCTTGCGATCGTTCTATATAACAATGTCGGGGTTTGATGCCCTGCAGCAGGCTCAAGGATTTGAATAGCCAGAACTGCCTTACCGCCTTTATTACAGAAATAAAGGTGAAATAATGTTGGATTTTCTGAGATATTCTTTGAGTGTAATATACTCCCGCAAATATGCTCCTTGCTTCTTCTGGTTAGGTATTGCAAAATCACCATGCTTCGAATATAGTTCAAGCATTTTATCTGGACTTATCCATTCGGGAATCAATCCTCGTTTGATTTCATCGGCGGTTAAGTTTTGCTCTGATTCCCCTATAATATCACAAAGAAAGTAGTGGCTTATAAATTTGTACTCTTCGTAGTATTCATGTATCGTAAGAAAATGAATACTAGGTTTTACAATATATCCTGTTTCTTCACAAATCTCACGAATACAACATTCTTCGGGTGTTTCCCCTGCTTCCAAACCACCACCCGGGATCAAATAATAATCAGCATTTACTTCGTGTGAAATAAGCATACGAGAATCTTTTATTACAATTCCTCTACATCCCACACGCGTTTTAGTAAAAGCTTTATGTGCATTTACACCGTGAATTTCAATCATTTTTACTATTTTACACATTGCAATAAATCCTTTATTTTCAAGGAATTTCGACCATTTGGTTTCCCAACCTTATGTATTTTTCCTTATTTCTGCCCTTATGAGTCAAAACAAGAAAATTTATTTATCTGAATACAAAATACTCTTTCAGAGAGTAATAAGCCTTCGAAATTTGCGAACGAAGTGCACTCATCGCACAAACCTGCAATTTGTACAATAGAGTATTTCGCTTTATGAAGAGCAGGTTCACTATTTGAAGAGTATTTTTTACCTCTTCCGAGATTATGTTTCCGAAATAATATACCCACAGTTTGTCTTATTAAAATATTCAATAACTTTAGCGGGGTTATAAAAACATTCAAACAATATTTCCATTCCAAAAGCATCAAAAATACATCCAAAAATTTCATTTCCAAAGCTGTATATTGGCGTTTGTGTTAGAAATGGATTCTCATCTTTATAAAGGTATGGATTCCACCAATAAGACTTGAACTGTTCATCAATTTCACTTGCAGTAATTGAATTTTGTTTAATTCTCTTAATTGTATCATTGAAAAGATTGAAATGCTCCTTAAAATGATTGTTAAGTATGGACATTGCAGGAATACCTATATTGGCATTCAAATGGTTATCCAATTTCTTTGATACAACGCCTTCGGCGTTATTGCAGAACTTAATTGCCAAGCCCTCACCACTAAATCTAAATATGTAGTCATCCAGTAAACCAAAATTCCGAGTGAAAGAATGATAACTGCCAATTAGTTTTTGAACTTGTAGATGGTGCATCTCATGAAGAATAATGTATGGCATCTCTTCAATTGTGCAGATATCTTCAATACCAAACAAATCTATATGCAATGCATTCTCATAAACATATCCGAAGGAAGGTCCAAAACTTAGTGTTGATATAATACTTATATCGTTTATGGCAACTTCATTTGGAAATGCAGCAAAGAGCTTATGCTGTAGAGATTGAATATTGTCATCACAAAGAATATGCTTTACCTTTTCATAACGATTGTAGTATTTTTGTAGATTAGTTGAACAGTCTAACCACAGTTTATGCTTATCTCTTAATGCACTTTTTCGTTCATTGCTTAAATCAGGAATGTCCCCCACCTTGATGCTTCTAAGGTGTGAAAAATAAGATATAAGCGGGTCCGCAGAGTGTAAACCGTACCGCCTCATTTCGAACTGATAATCTTCATGCTCGAAAATTTTTTCAACCACAGCTTTATCGACGGATTCTGCATTCATTTTTGATAAATATTCAAGCATTATGGGTATACTCGATATTCGTAGTTGCATTTTTTATTCCTCCTCATATTTCTTAGTTTTTCATTCGTTCCAAACAATGATAAAAATATCTACGCTTGCATGCATATTTGACTTATACATTCTATAGATAGCATCAGATTAACTGCCCTTTATTTTGCCCTTATAAGCAATCAGAGTAAGAATAAACTTGTGTGAAATTATATAAAGGGGTAAAGCGAACACATTCCGATAAATCCTTTATTTTCAAGACTTTTGAAGGATTTTATTGAAACCCTATGAGGAGCAATAACCACTTATAAAATTGCGATTTTCAAATTTAGATTAAAATTACTTTGTGTTTTCTTCTATTGCTTTTTTACTATTTTTATATAATGCAAATGCTACAAAAAATATAAGCGCAGGGAGAACAACTAATTTAATGGGACTTTCATTGATTATAAATTGTACCGGACTTAATTCTCCCATGATGGTACACATCACTCCTGCAATAAATACAAATGCAGAAATAATGGATAAAATTAGAAATATATTCTTTTTTCTCTGTTCTTTCTTTAAACTAAACATACCTTTTCACACTCCTAAACTTTCTCATTTTCAGACTTAAACTTTGTATTTAGATATCATCCCATTACAAATATCTGACATACTGCATCTCTAATTTATTTGTTCCTTCAATCAAACGCTCATTGTCCGTCCTTTGAAATCCATTCCGTTCATAAAATTTTCTTGCCGAAATATTGTCTTTAATTACCCACAAAATAATGGTATTATATTGCCTTTTTACTTTATTACATAATTGATTTATCAGCTTTCTTCCTATTCCCTCTCCCTTAAAAAATGGCTCCACATAAAAATCAAGTATTTCAATAGTGTCTTTATTTTCCGTATCAATATAGTTGATAACCGCTTTTACAATTCCATCATCATACACCAGCATATTTTTCCATTTCTCTGAATCATTATATAATTCATTATAAAGAGCTACGACTCTCAGCTCGTTAAATGACACCATATCATTTTGAAAAATAGAACAATATGCGACACGTTTCCCAAATATAATGATTTCGGCTATCCGTTGTAAATCTCTTTCTTCTGCTTTTCTAATCATTGCTAATCCTCCGCAACTCATTATTGATTACACCTATTGCTCTCTAAAATGCATGTCTTGGATTTTCAACATACATATTTTATCATACAAGATTAGACAATTCTACAATCTTATTCTTTCTTTTCCCTATTTTTTACCCTTTACTAATTTTACTCCTTGACAAAATAAGTTCTATATAGTACTATTTTATTATGAAAAGGAGACGTCCTTTTTTATGCTGACAGCAAAACTACCGCTTCTATCCTTGCGAAGCGGTAAGCAAGGAAGGTATAACAACGTTGGAAACACGAACAGGCTTTTTAATTTCCCATATTAAACAGATTCAGGGGAGAGTTTTTGAACGGCTTTTGCAGACATGCGGCGTCGAGGAGTTTAACGGACCACAAGGACATATTCTTTATGTGTTATGGAAAAGTGAAGGGATTCCTATTGTAGAACTTGCTCAAAAGACAGGATTAGCCAAAAATACACTTACCGTCATGCTTTGTAGAATGGAAGAAAACGGTTTAATTTATCGAGAAATTTCAGCTTCTGATCGGCGTCAAAGCCTGATAAGCCTGACACCAAAAGCCCGTGCATTGGAGAGCCGTTATAATCAAGTCTCCCAGCAGATGAACAGTCTGTTTTTTATGGATTTTGAAAAGACCGAGATCAGAGAATTAGAACAGTATCTTGATCGCATCGTTTCCAATCTGGATCGAGCAGAACAAGCATTGAAAAAAGGAAAGGATATACATAATGGCAAAGATAAAAACTAAGATTGATAATAATTTCTGCCCACAGACATTATTTCTTTATGGCACAAAGCAGGAAGACGGGCAGCCCCATTTTGGTCTTTTCTGCTGGTTTGGATATTGCCATCTCGCCGAAGGACTCGGAGTAATGACTTGTATAGGCGAGGAGAAGCTGACCAAGGATTTGATCCGCAAAAATGGTGTATTCTCGGCCAATCTCGTATCTGAACAGTTGCTGCCTCTGGCAGATTATTATGGGTGTACCGATGGCAGAAGCACCCCTGATAAAATGAAATACCTGCCTGCTGTAGAACGGGGACAAGTATTAGATGTGCCAACCATTGCAGAAAGCCCTGTAAGTTTTGAACTGGAAGTGAAGGAATCCATCCCTATGGGAGATGGATCCGACATTTTTCTTTGTTTAATCCGTAATGTAACGCAGGATGAAAAACTGCTGGATATGACAATCCCCTTTACAGAACGATTGATGCAGGCCGCCCCAGTACTATGTCCGGGTGAAGAAACATATTCTTCCATTGACGGAAGATATCTCGGAAAATGGGGAGACCCTATGAAAAATATGGCTAATCCCCAAACATAAGCTGCTTCCGCAACAAACGAGAGAGCAAAAGCATCTGATGCTTTTGCTCTCTTACTGTATATTATTCCTTTATCAATAAAACTCTTTAATCCGGTGGAACCAAACGCCAGCCGGATCATTCGTCTCTTTCATATACCGGGACATCTTCTCCAGATACTCTTTCTTCACCTCAGCATAAGCCGGATCATAGCACACATTATGCAGCTGATACGGATCCTTCTTCAAATCGTACAGCTCACCGCGCTCACTCTCATTAAACGTCAGCTGATAGTCATGATCCCGCACCATGCGCTGCCGCGCAATATAGAAATGATTATGATATTCTCCGTATACTTCCGTGCGTCCATTGCTCTCCTTCTCTCCCATCATCAGCGGCAGGATGCTCTCGCCATCCACAGGTTTCGGCGGCTGCGCGCCGGCAATATCCAGAATCGTCGGCATCAGCTCCTGCAGCGTGACAAAGCTTTCATTATCCTTAATGCCGGCTCCCTTTACCACCATCGGAATATGATAGATCTCCTCAAACGTAAAGGCGCCCTTTTCAATCAGCTTGTGTGCTCCCAGACAGTCGCCGTGATCCGCACTATAAATAATGATGGTATCCTCATACAGCCCTTCTTCCTTCAGTTTGTCAATGATCATTCCCACCATATCATCGATCATCGTACAATGACCGTAATAGCGGGCGATAATCTCCTGAAAGCCCTTCCAGCCATAATTTCCAAGGCCCCACATCTTCTCTGACAGATAATATCCGTACGGCTTATCCTCAAACGTCTCACAGTAGCTCGGATGCTCCGGAATGCTCGCCGGATCATACATCGAATAATACGGCTCCGGCACAATGCTCGGGCTATGCGGCCCCCAGAAATTGGACCAGATAAAGAACGGCTTATCCTGATTCTTCGCAATGTCGATAATCCGCTTTGTCTCCTGCGCTACAAAATATTCAATCGTACTCTCAATCGGACCCTCATGCTTGCAGAACATCTCCTGAATCTGCAGCGCCGGATTGTCTCCCAAAAAGCCATGCGACACATCCGTCCCTTCAAACCCATTCTCCTTCAGGTACTCCTCATAATAATTCGGCTCATTATCCGGCGGCTGATTAAAAATCAGATGCCGAAACACCTGACTGCCCGGAAATGCATATCCCATAAACGGCTTTCCATCATGAAATCCACATTCCTCCGGCGTCTTTGACGGAGACACATGCCATTTTCCGGCATAGCCGCAGTAATACCCTGCTTCCCGCATGCACTCACCCAACAGCGGTGTCCCCTCCACGATATCCGTAAAATTATCAATCACACCATGCTTATGCGGATACAGTCCCGTCATGACACTGGCTCTGGCCGGCGCACAGATCGCCGACGTCGTGTATGCATTCGTAAACTTCATTCCCTCCGCTGCCAGCTCATCAATATGCGGCGTTTTCACAATATCATTCATGCCATAGGCACTCACCGTATCCAGCCGCTGCTGATCCGACAAAATCAACAGCACATTCTTACGCTTTGCCATTCTCTTTGCTCCTTCCTTTTATAAAATTCCCTCACCGTCAAACTCCGGCCGCAGCGCCATCGTAGACGAGCTTCTTTCCTGTCTGTATCCAATCAGCCCGCTCGCAAGCGCCTGATCGATTACCTTTTCATATTCATATGTCGTTACGCGGCGGTTAATCTCCGGAAACTCCTCCGCCCGCCCAAACGGCGTATACTGACTCAGCAGACTGATACGAATACTCCCCTCAGGGAAAGCTGTCCCCAGCCATTTCATCAACTCCATACTATCTTTATAAGCCCCCGGCAATATCAGATGCCGCACCAAAAGCCCTTTTCGGAGCATCCCCTGCTCATCCTGCTTACAGGCGCCCACCTGCCGGTACATCTCACGCAGCGCCGCCTGCGCCTTTTCAAAATAATCGGCACAGCCGCAATACCTTGCCGCTGCCGCTCTGTCAAAATATTTCAGATCCGGAAGATAAACATCGATTAAGCCTTCCAGCTGACGAAGTACCTCCGATTCTTCATATCCTCCGCAGTTGTAGACAACCGGAATTTGAAGCTTCGGCTTCACTTCTTCCAGCACACGCTTTAGCTGCAGCGTATACGGTGTCGGGCTTACTAAATCGATACAGGCCGCTCCCTGCTTTTGCAGGCGCAGCAAAATCTCCGTCAGCTTTTGCTCCGAAACCGGCCAGCCATGATGCTCCCAGCTAATCTCATAATTTTGACAAAATACACAGCGCAGGTTGCAGCCGCTAAAAAACACGGCGCCTGCTCCAGCCTCTCCCCCAATACAGGGTTCCTCGCCAAAATGCAGCATTGCCTTTGCCACGAGCATGTCAGCCCCTGCACCGCAAAAGCCAGTCATCTCCAGACGATTGACCCCGCATTGTCTGGGACATAACCGGCATGCTTTTAAACTGATTGTATCACACATTTTTCTCCATTTCTACCATGGTGCAATTCTTTTTTTGCATACATGGCATGTATTGATCGTTCTACATTTTAACCTACGCAGCAATCGCCATCAGTAGTGTGCCCGCCACCATCAGCAGCAGACCTGCCAGCGCCCTCTTACTCAGCCGTTCCTTAAAAACAAAATACGAAAAAATCACCGTAACAACCACGCTCAGCTTATCAATAGGCACAACCACGCTGACAACCCCGTTTTGAATCGCATAATAATAGCAAAGCCAAGACGCCCCCGTTGCCAGCCCCGACAATCCTATGTAAGCCAGCTCTTTGGCATCTATATTTTTCAGCTGCGACTGCTTGCCCTTGACTCCGACCATCAGCCATGCCATCACCAGCACCACCACTGTTCGGATAGCTGTCCCCAGGTTTGATTCCACGCCGCTAATCCCAAGCTTAGCTAAAATAGAAGTGAGCGCAGCAAATACAGCAGAAAGCACAGCATAGATCATCCACTGCCCATTCTGACCTTTTGCGCCGCTCTGCTTTTTTTCAATCATCCAAAAGATGCCCATCGCCAGCATAGCCGTACTGACCAGCTTAATTCCCCAGTGCTCCGTCTCCTGAAATAAAGCCATCGCCAGCAGCACCGAAAGAATGGTACTCGACTTATCAATCGGAACCACCTGATTCACGTCCCCAAGTGACAAAGCCTTAAAATAACACAGCCAGGATGCCCCCGTCGCCAGGCCCGACAAAATTAAAAATACAAACGATTTTGCACTGATCTCGCCTATACTGTCCCCGGACCCTACAATCCACACCATCAGCCATGAAAAGAGCAGCACCACCACCGTACGCAGCGCTGTCGCCACATCTGAATCTGTCTTTTTAATTCCGCATTTTGCAAGGATTGATGTCAGTCCTGCAAACAAAGCTGATAAAACAGCCATAATAAGCCACATATCCGCATCTCCTCTTTTTTCTTATTTGATTTTATGATACAATCAGGCAAACGAATAAAGGAGCCTCTATACCATGTCTGACTCTATCTTTTTATCGGAATCAATTCCCGCTTTAGCGGGCCGTACTTTTACCTGTTCCTGCGGCCGCCAGCACACCATTCACACCCAAAAACTTGTAATCGCCCACGGCGCGCTTCAGGAGGTCTTCAATAGCGACCTTGCCGGTACGCCTTTCATCGTAGCAGATACCAACACATGGCCTCTCGCGCCGCAAAGCTGGCAAACGCTGCCACATTATGTTCTCACCCATGAGCCCCTGGAGGCGGATGAATATACACTGGGGGATCTGCTCATTGAGACCGCTTCACAGCCGTTTGACTATTTAATTGCGCTCGGATCAGGCACAATTGGTGACAGCACGCGTTATATCGCTCATATTCTCCATAAGCCTTTTATCAACGTCTGTACGGCTCCTTCCATGGATGGCGCTGCCTCCTGCCACTCTCCTCTGATTCACCATAGCTTCAAAACAACCTATCCGGCGACTGCCCCTTACGCAATCTATTTTGATCTGGATATCATGGCGGCCGCGCCGCAGGCCATGATCGCCGCAGGCTTTGCCGATATCGAGGGCAAGCATGTGGCCACACTGGACTGGTATCTGGGGCATCTGGCAACCGGAGAAGCTTACTGTCCTGAAATCTGCCGTCTGACCATGGACGCTGTCGAGCGCTGTGAGGCTGCCTGTCTTGGTCTTGCAGACCGCGATCCGAATGCGATTCAGAACTTGGCTGAGGCACTGATGCTTTCCAGTCTGGCGATGCAGCTTAACATCACTTCGCGCCCTGCTTCCGGCATGGAGCATCTGATTTCTCATGCTTGGGAAAACTATGGTATACAGCATCAGGAGCCCTCACATCTTCATGGCGATAAGGTCGGCATTGGCACCCTGATCGCTTGCGAGGTATATCACGAATTTTTTAAAGAAAAACGGATTCCCGAAACGGCACTGAATGGTATTCGCTATGATATCATTTTAGCTCACTGGGATGAGCTCAAGGAAAAGGCAGATGCCCTGTATGCAAAACAAGATGCCATTGCACGCCGTATTCTGAAAGCCGGCGGCCCCATTTATCCCTCCGAGCTTCATATTACGCCCGAAACGATTCGCTATGGCTTCGCTCATATGACCGACGGGCGGCCTCGCGTCACTATCGTGCATCTAATCGAAAAAATGGGGCTGCAAGATGAAATCCTCCGCCCCATTTGTGAGCGCTGGTGTCTGCTATAACTACAGCCCGCTTGGTTTCAATCTGCCATAATTCTATTATATCAGACGTGTGTGAATTGACAACACATTTTTATTTCAGCAGAAACAGCCGCTGTCTGCCGCCATTTTTCCATAAATTTCTCTGACCCTTTCTTCACTGCTCCCTTGGAGATATTGATACCAGCAGGTGAAGGAAGTTATCACATTGGCGGCCTGAATATGTCTATATAGCTCTTCACCTGTAATCTTTTTTCCGGAAATCTGCCTCATCTCCTGCCCATAGATATCAAGAATCTCCTGTTCTTTCAGCTGTATTCCCTCTCCTCTCAGCCTTCCCAGGAAAAAGCTCAGATCCCCTGATGCTGCCCCCACTCCAACTCCCTGCCAATCACAGATGATGATCCTGCCCTGATCATCCATCAGCAGGTTATCCCAATGAAAATCACCATGAATCAGCACATTCTCTTCTAAACCATGCCAGGAAATGATCTTGTTGATAGTTTCTGCAATATGTTCTAATGGCCTCCCGTCGAATATACCCGGATGCTCCTTTAGTACAGCATACAACCCATCTGCAGAAATACGAATCTGCTCTTGTGAAAGAAGCTGCCTGCCAGCTTGCTCTTTCTTTAACAGCTCCGGTATTTTCGTGGTATGAACGAGCGCAAGCGCCCTCATAATTTTCTGCAATAAACTCATATTCATCTTCTGCCTTGAAAGTACGCGGTACTGTTTCATCAAAATGGAAATCTCATCTTTCGTATTTCTAAGATCAAGCACCTCCGGCAGACAGCTGAGCCCTGCTCCTTTGCAGACATACCACTGGGCTTCTTTTTGGTATGCCTCATATAATTCATCATTTTCAAGCGCTGCTTTATACACTTGTTTTAAAACATATCTTCCTCCGATATCATACACGAAAGCCCCGCTTTTTCCTCCTGTAAGCTGTTTTTTTGTATTCTTTTTCAAGTAGATTTCCGCATCCTGTATATTCATATTTTCTTCCTCTCCTCCATCTTTTTTCATAAAAACGGATGGTTCCTGTCTTCACGCCGGTAAGATGTGATAATTTACCAATCCTTACTCTTTTTTCTCTATCCATTCAGATTCTGTCTTGTCATATAAAGCCTCCTTTCAAAAAATATAGGGCGCAGCCTTTGCTTCGCCCTATATTTTCTATCATTTTAGTCACATTTCAACCTGATATGTCTGCTGTGCAAAATCGACCGTCACCCGCGTACCATCGCTGAAGATAGTCCGCTGCTTGCTTCCGTCCTCTGCCAACAGCTCGCAGCGCAGCATTTCTGCCTTCGCTACCTTTTCATGAAGTTCTGACACAAGGCGGCAGCGCTGAATATCCTCCTCCAGCTGCAGCTTTTCTGCTCCGTCAAAGGCACCGTCAAAATTCGGATATGCCGCATCACGCCGCAGATACGGCGCTCCTCCGTTTAACAAGGCATACAGCATATAATCGTCATCTTCACTGACTTTGTCCATCATCCACGGTTCAATCACACAGTCATGATAAACCAAATTAAACAGCGGCAGTGCAATACCGTGCTTTGGCGATCCGGGCGCGGCCAGCATAAAATCATAGGGTGCATAATGACAAAAGACCAAACTGGGAATCGCCCAGTCATTGACTTCTTCTGAGCTGGGTAGAATATTCTTAGACAGCAAAAATTCAAAACAAGTATTGCGGTATTCATAGCAGTCCCGCCGCGTCATGCGGTGCCACGGATGATCGCATTCATCTCCCTCATTGCAGGTAAACACATCCAGATAAGCACCGTCCAGCTGGATCCCGGCCTCCTCAATCGCCTTGAAATTCCGTTTTACATAATAGGGCGCCTGCGTTCCGCACAGATACGACTGCGGACCGCCTGCCCATCTCTGATGTTCAGGGATACTGCCATCCGGCAGGCGGCAGGCAAAGTTTTCATCGAAGCTTTCAGCCGCCCGATAATAATCGCGATACTGATCGTGGATTCCAAACAGATATCCGCATGCATGCATTGTATCTGCCAGCTCCTTCATAGCGCTCCATCCGCCGGCCTCCTCACAGGCCGGACTGTAATCCGGGTGCTGGTTGTCATATCCCGGCTCCGCCCATCCGTCCAGATGCAAATACATCTTAGATACACCTGCCTCATGCAGCTGCTTAACCTCAGCAGTCCGTACCGCAAAGGGAGTCAGGTGGTCATTTTTTTCCGGCGCTGCCGGATCATAAAAATCAGAATTGGGCTGTACCTTGGTTTTGATGCCGGTGTGAACAAAGCAGCAGCCGATCAGATCGTCCACGCTGGGTGTTTTGGCCGCTTTTTCACGCAAGGTGCGCAAAAGGCCTTTTTCTTTGGCATAGGCTCTGTATGCCTTGCAGATATCGTTGTGATCGCAGCTATGCAGCAGACGGTACTGAAGCACGCGGCGGTCGTTCATATGTCCAAGGCTGGGCTCCCAGCGGATGCTCATATGCGTATAAGGGCCATCTGCGGGATGATCGATATCATATCCCGCATTCCATGGCGTTTCGGCGATGGCCAGATATCCTTCGCCGTCTTTGACCTGTGCAAACCATGGCATATAGGCACCTGCGGTACCAAGCATCCCGTTAAACGGCAGCTTGACAGTCTCTACGGGCCAGGTATTGGGAATGCGAATTCCCTGCTCCCAGTTGAGCAGGGTGTACCAGCTGCTTTTGGGCTCCTCAAAGGCCATCGGGCCTGGCCAGTATACAGCCTGCACGGTGTTTTTCCCCTCGGAAAGCGGCACCCATTCACAGCGGATAACCCCGGTCGCTGTCTCCGTCCAGATAATTGTCTCGAAGCTAAGGCCCTGCGCTGCTCCTGAAAAGCCTTCATAATGACTGATCACACCGCAGCCTACGCCGGTCTGCCACCTCTCATGCCGAATCTGCGCTGCCTGATCAAAATAAACTGTTTCTTCCTGATAGGCAATATGGGGTCTAAAGGAGGACTCCGTCATCCATACCGCTCCGTTTGCTGCCATGGTAATTCCCAATGTGCTTTCATTGATGGAAAGCTGCATACCGTTTGTTGTTATCTCCATAATTTCCTCCCTGATTTATAGGATACCGGTCATTTCCAGACCGATCTTGACAAATAAAAGTACCAGCACCAGCAGCATAATCTTGCGCACATTGCCGCTGCCGCCCTTAATGGCATACCTGGCTCCGGCATAATTGCCCAGCATACAGCAGATCATAGCCGGTACCGCCACCGCAAACCAGACTTTTCCGTTGATTACATAGATGATAGTTGACATGACATTGGAGGCCAGATTAGAAATCTTAGCACATCCAGAGGACGTCAGAAGATCCAGCCCAAAAATACCACTGAAAATTAAGATAAAGAAGGTGCCTGTACCCGGGCCGATCAGACCGTCATATAAGCCGATGGTAAGGCCGCTTCCAAGCGCCAAAGCCGTCTCCTTGCCATTTTCCATCTCTTTTCTTTCATTTTCTGCCTGCCCGAACTCACGCCGTCGAATCAGAAAAAGTGCAACAGCCGGCAAAGCAACCAGCACCACAATGCGCAGCGCCCTCTCGGGGATCAATAAAGCCAGATTGGTTCCGATGAAGGAGCCGCACAGCGAGCCCACAGCGGCGAGCGCCGCAATTTTGACGATGACTCTTCCGCTTCGGAAATACTTGACGGACGAAAGAGCTGTTCCCATACAGGCGACCAACTTATTGGTTCCCAGTGCCAGATAGGTCGGCATCCCTGCCAGCAGATAGGCAGGAATGGAAATGATGCCTCCGCCGCCTGCTACCGAATCAACAAAGCCGGCAATAAAAACCAGCGGACAGGCAATCAGACAGATATGTAAAATCTCGCTCATCCTTGATACCCTGCTATATATTGTTTAAGCGCAGCCACATCTCCGTGCGGATAGCTGTCGATCGGCTTATTTTTAGGATTCCACAAACAATCCGTCAGCAAAAATACCGGCATACCAAGCTCAGCGGCTGCCATGTCCTCTGTCACATCGTTTCCGACCATCAGCGTATGCTCTGCTTCCAGACCCAGCTGCGATAAAATCTCCTGATAATAAGCTGGATTAGGCTTGCAGTAATGACTGTTTTCATATGAAGTAATATAGCAAAATTCTTCCGGCCTAAGACCCGCCCAGCCAATCCTCTTGTACTGCGCTGCCTTAGGAAATACCGGATTGGTCGCCACCACCATCGGAATGTTCTTTTCCCGGATCCAGTCCACCAGCTCCCGGATCTGAGGATTCGCCGACGTAGCGGCTCTTGCCGCTTCAAACTCCGTCTGGTAAAATTCATCAAATACAGATTGATACTGAAGTGCCTCTGTGCCCATATGCTCCTCATAGACCTGCCAAAATCTAGCTTCATTTAAGCAAGAGCCGTCGTTTGCGACCATCGCATCCGTTCCCTTCCATATGGTATCCAGCAGCTTCTTAGTATCGATGTCTACCTGCGCCATTTTTTGCGCGATGGCGCCAAAATAGGCCTTGATAAACCCTTCCATATCCATGGGCAGCAATGTGCCGTCCAAATCAAATAAAATTGCTTCCAGCATATGTCTAATCCTCCTGTTTGCTTACCTCTGTATAAAGCTCCGGACGGCGGTAGGGCAGATAGGGTCCGCCATCAGCCCGATAATTTGCCAGCCGCTGACCGTCCAGCGTGCAATACAAAATATCCTCCTGTTCCTGCTCCAGCTTTTCGAGCACGTCCCCCTCCGGGCCGCAGGCCATAGAAAATCCCCCCATATAAAGCGTATCTTCATGTCCAAAACGATTGACTGCTCCTACATAGCAGCTGTTCTCCAGCGCTCTTTGCGGCATATTCAGCTCCCACATACGCGTGTCCTGAATCCGCCATGCCGCCGGACACAGGATGATCTCCGCGCCTCGAAGTGCCAGCGTTCTGGCTGCTTCAGGAAATCCCGCATCGAAGCAGATCATAATGCCGACTTTTCCAAGACTTGTCTCATATACCGGAAATTCATTTCCCTCCTGAAAATACAGACGCTCTGTCTCAAACAGATGACACTTACTGTATGTACCGATGATCTCTCCCTGATCGCCGATGAAAACGGCACTGTTAAAGGGCCTGCCTTCTGCAAGCTGCAGGGCGATGGGAACTACAATAAAGACACCAAGCTCTTTTGCGAGCTTCTGCATCCTGATGATGGTCGGGCCGCTGAGCGGCTCCGCCATCTGATTGATCTCTCTTCCAATTATATCTAAATTATATCCCGTACTAAACAGCTCCGGCAGACAGATGAGCTCCGCCCCTTTATTGGCCGCCGTGCGGATCATCTTTTCGGCTTTTTCACGGTTTTCAGCTACTCTGCCAAGTTTACTTTCAAACTGAATAAGCGCTAACCTGACTTGATCTTTCATTTGGTTTTGTCCTCCTTTGTCAGCTGAGCCAAACTTTCTGCTCTATCATACCGTGTTTACCTTCAAATTGCAAGGGTATACAGACTAACAACTGTTATATTCAAAACTATCGTAGAAATCGTATCTTTCATATGATATACTAAGCGCAGTAAGATATAATTTGGCTAATCAAATACTTGTACTGCGCTCCAAGCTTGCTTTCAGCAAACTTGCGATATTTAAGTAAAAATGGCAGTAAGAATCGTTCATGGACTTTTTGCGTACATGCCTCTGTATGATTTGGGCAGTCATGTGTACGCAGTAAGCCGATTTGCATGCACATCATCTTAAAAACTGATACATCACATGTACGCAATCCGTCTATTGCATACAACTCTTTTCAATATATTGCTTGTTATATGTGTGCAAAGTGGGAAACTGCGTACATAAATGCTTTTATTTCTTATACTTACATGTACGCAAAAAAAGAATTGCGTACATATCCGTTTGATTTTTTGAAGTAAACTTGTCGTAAAGGAGAAACCCATGATTTATTATCAAGATCAAGATATTCTGGTTCGTGACCTGCAGCCTGAAGATGCCCAGATCATCACCGACGAAGAAATTGCCCAGGGCTGGCAGGCTGATATTGAAAAATACCGTATGCGACTGCGTCATCAGGCAGAAGGCAAAGCAACAACGCTGGTGGCCGAATATCGTCATCATATTGCCGGCTATATCAACGTATATCCTAACTCAGAGTGGGGATCCTTTGCATACAAAGGATATCCGGAGATTGTTGATTTTGGCGTACTGGAAAAATACCGCTGCAAAGGCATTGGAAGCAAGCTGATGGATGTGGCTGAGCAGGTTGCAGCTGGCTATGCTGACACCGTTTATTTGGGAGTGGGCATGCACAGCGGCTACGGAAGCGCCCAGCGCTTGTATGTAAAACGCGGCTATATCCCGGATGGCACAGGCGTATGGTATCTGGAGGAGGTATGCGAGCCCTATACGGATTGTAAAAATGATGATGATCTTGTTCTGTACTTATCCAAAAAATTAACGCACAGCCCGGTAAAAAAATAAAAGGCACACCTTTCATCAGCTATGCCCTCTCTTCATACAAGCAAGCCTTCCGGCGTATAGAGCCGGAAGGCTTGTTTTGTTATGTGATATTATAAATCCAGTTTTAAATCGTTTTCCTTGATCCAGCCTTTTTTCCTCATGGGAAGCGCAATCAGCCATGTGAGCACAGCCGGCAGTACAAAGGAAATCAAAATCAAAGAGATCCACTCAAAGGCACCAATGGCGATTCCATCGTTTACCCAGCCGGTGTACACTCCAATCTGACCTACCAGACCGCAAGTCCCCATCCCGGAGGAAACAGCCGCGCCGTTCATCTGCATTTTAAATACGCATGTTGCCAGCGGCCCTGTAATGGCAGCTGCCAGTGTCGGCGGAATCCAGATTCTTGGATTCTTTACAATGTTTCCCATCTGCAGCATACTGGTGCCGATTCCCTGCGCGACCAAGCCGCCCCAGCGGTTTTCTTTAAAGCTCATCACTGCAAATCCTACCATCTGCGCACAGCACCCGGCGACTGCAGCGCCGCCTGCCAATCCGGTAAGTGAAAGAGCCGCACAGATCGCAGCACTGCTGATCGGCAGAGTAAGTGCAATCCCCACAATCACCGAAACCAGAATGCCCATAAAGAACGGCTGCAGCTCTGTAGCCCACATGATAGCCTTGCCTACTGAACTTGCTGCTGCTCCGATAGCCGGCGCACACCAGATCGAAAGCAGCGCGCCGCTGCAAATCGTTACAATTGGCGTCACCAAAATGTCGACCTTCGTCTCCTTACTCACTGCTTTTCCAAGCTCTGCTGAAATGATCGCCATCACCAGCACTGCAAGCGGACCGCCTGCTCCCCCCAGCGTGTCGGCGGCATAGCCAACGGCGGCTAAGGAGAACAGTACCAGAGGCGGACAATGCAGCGCATATCCAATAGAAATCGCCATCGCAGCTCCTTTTACGGAAGAAGCAAAGTTTCCGATCTGCTCTAATATCTCAATCCCCAGCTGCTGACCCAGCGTGCTCAAAATAGTTCCGATCAAAAGCGAAGCAAAAAGGCCCTGTGCCATAGCGCCCAATGCATCGATCCCATACCGTTTAGCGGAAAAAACGATGTCCTTCCGCTCTAAAAAACTTTTAAACTTACTCATTTGTACTGTCTTCCCCTTCCATGAAATACCCTTTTTTCTTTAGATTGGCAACCGCCTGATCCAGCACTGCCTCGGAGGCCCCTTCAATTGTGTGATAATGCACATTATCGGTCAGCTCCTTAAGCGGGCGCGTATCTCCGGCTTCAATCCTCTTAACAAATTCATCAGCATCCTGCCGGTTTTCAATCAGCAGATCCACACTGATAGAACCGTAAATCGAATGCTCCACCATTACATCCAGCACTCTGGCTCCCGCATCCACAATCGTATACAGTTCATCTCTAATCTGCGCCGTATGATGGCATACTTTAATGCAGCGCCTTTTTTGCTGCTTCTTTAATCCGGGATTAAAATGTATGTATCCTTTATTTGTGGATAAAATATTGCGGTTCGATGCCCGCAAAAGCGCCATATCCTGTACCACCACCTGCCGGCTCACGCCCAGACGCTTTGCAAATTCACTGCCTGAAATCGGCCGATCGCTCTCATCCAACATTGCAATAATCCTTTCACGCCTCTGCGCTGCATCCATGCTGCTCCCTCCTTGACTTTCATTTTTGTTCATTATACACTATATTCAGCATATGTCAAGCATCTGTCTTGTCACCTGTAAAGTCCGTTTTCATTTTATCACGGAGGTTATCTATGATTTTATTGTATCAGATTGAAAATACCCCTTGCTGGCCTGCTCTGCAGGCCGCTCTATCCATCCACAAATTATCCTATCGCCATATTACTCCCGCTGAATATATCCTGCCCCTGCAGCAGCTCTCGCTCTCTACTTCGCCCGCGGTGCTGCCCTCCGCCTCCTCTCCTCTGGAAGAGCCTATGATGGTTTTCTGCGGCCTGAGCAGTGAGCAGCTCAGCCTGTTCCTGGATCTTATGCGCCGTCTTGAGATCACCGGTATTGCCCTCAAAGCCGTGCTCACTCCTACTAATCAGTCATGGACCTCACGGCAGCTTTATGAGGAGCTAAAAAAAGAGCGCGCTGCTTTTCAAAACCGTTGACATGCCTGTATCAATCCTGTATAGTGAACAAAAATATATATCTTCAGAAAGGATAAACGGATTCCATGATTGATATTGATAAGCAAAATCAGATTTTTCATTTGTCCAGTCCTGCTTTCAGCTATGTGCTCAAGGTGCAGGACGGACAGTTATTTAACCTATACTGGGGCGCCCCGCTTGCTCATGCAGATCTTGACTATTTGCTGCAGAGCTTTTCGGCCGGTTCTTCCTTTGCGCTGCTGACGCAGCGCCTGCCTCATGAGCTTCCCTCTGTCGGCACCGGCTGGTATGGCGAAGCGGCGCTGCAGGCTGAGAATGCGGCCGGCAATCATCTCACCTGCCTTCAGTATCAGGACTACCGTCTGCTTGATGAGAAACCGGCGCTGCAGGGCCTTCCCCATGTGCATCAAAGCGGCGCTGAAACGCTGGTTCTTGTTCTGCGTGATCCGCTTACCGGCCTGGAGGCTGAGCTTTCCTACAGCATCGTTGGTGAAGGACTGGCGCGCAGCATGCATCTCACCAACCGCGGTACTGAGCCGCTGCGCATCACGCATATGGCGTCTGCGACGGCGGTGCTGTATGGTCGTGATTTCGAGATGATTCATCTGCGCGGTGCTCACGCGCGTGAGCGACAGCTTGTCAGAACGCCCTTAGGCCAGGCCTCCTATCGCATTGAAAGTCAGCGCGGTGCCTCCGGTCATGAAGAAAATCCATTTTTAGCAGCTGCTGCCCCTGAAACCACAGAACATAGCGGCAGCGTATGGTCTATGAACTTTATCTACAGCGGCAGCTTTGCCGCCAGCTGTCAGGTGAACGACAGCGAAAATACAACGATGATGATCGGACTGAACCCAGCCACACACCACTGGCTGCTGGAAAGCGGCGAAAGCTTTCAGACTCCGGAAGCCCTTCTCGTTTATTCACAGCATGGCTTAAACGGCATGTCCCATATTTATCATCACATCTACCGTCACTGTCTCTGCAAAAGCCCCTGGAATGATCGGGTGCGCCCGATTCTGATTAACAACTGGGAAGCCACCTATTTTAACTTCGATGAAGATAAGATCCTGCAGATCGCTCAGACTGCTGCTCAGCTCGGTATTGAGCTGTTTGTACTGGACGACGGCTGGTTTGGCGCGCGGGATGATGACCACCGCTCACTCGGCGATTGGTACGTCAATACCCGCAAACTGCCGCATGGTCTGCGCGGCATCGCCGAAAAGGTCAATGCACTGGGGCTGCAGTTCGGTCTCTGGTTCGAGCCCGAGATGATCTCGCCCGACAGCGATCTCTACCGCGCTCACCCTGACTGGTGCCTGCACGCACCCGGCCGCACGCGCACAGAGGCCCGCCACCAGCTCATTCTGGATCTTACCCGCCCTGACGTTCAGGATTTCATCATTCAAATGCTCAAGGACACGCTAAGCAGCGCCCCCATTTCCTATGTGAAATGGGATATGAACCGCAATATGACCGAAGCCTTCTCCTCCTATCTGCCCGCAGAGCGGCAAATGGAGGTGCAGCACCGCTATATGCTTGGCTTATATCATATTTTGGAGGAAATCACCTCCGCTTTTCCAGAGATCCTGTTTGAAAGCTGCTCCGGCGGCGGCGGACGCTTTGATGCCGGCATGCTCTACTATATGCCGCAGACCTGGACCAGCGATAATACCGATGCGATCGAACGCCTCAAAATCCAATACGGCACCTCCCTTGTCTATCCTGCCGCGGCCATGGGCGCCCATATCAGTGCCAGCCCGAATCACCAGGTCGGACGCCTGACCAGCATGCAGATGCGCGGCGATGTAGCACTGGGCGGCAATTTCGGTTTTGAGCTCGATCTGAGCCGGCTTTCCGACGAGGATCTGACAACCGCCAAAGCCTTTGTAGAAAAAGTAAAAGCGCTGCGGAGCATTACGCAAAACGGAGAATTTACACGCCTTCTTTCCCCGTTTGGTTCTTCTAATTATGCTGCATGGCAATTCTTATATGAAGATCAGCTGCTGCTCTGCTGCTATCGGAAGCTTAGCGAACCCAATCCCTGTCCTCCCCGTGTATTTCTGCGCGGTTTGGACGCAGCTGCCTACTACACCGATGAAGCCGGCCGCAGCTACAGCGGCAGCGCCTTAATGCAGGCAGGTCTTCCTCTGACCTTCTTCCCCCGCCGCGATTTTGTCAGCTATGTAATGCTGTTTACCAAGAAAGGATAATTGCTATGCCCATCATTGGAATTTATGCCGACTATCTTTTGCCGGCTCATCGGGCTCAGATCGAATCGACGGTGAGAGCTCATACAAACGAATATCAAATCCGCTATTTTTCTACTGCACAGGAGATGGAAAACGGCATCTCTGACTGTGAGATTCTGTATGGTTATTATCCTGCCGCTGTGCTGAAGCGAGCCGAGTGCCTGCGCTGGTTTGCCACTGCCTCAGCCGGTGTGGATCCGTTTCTGGAGGATGCCGTATATGCTCATCCGGATCAGGTGCTTTTGACCAACTCTGCCGGTTCTTACGGAACCACGATTTCAGAACATATGCTCATGGTCATGCTCATGCTGCTGCGCCGCATGCCGGAATACACGGCTCTCACACAAAACCGTGAATGGCGTAACATTGGAGCCGTACGCTCCATTTGGGGCAGCCGCATCACCATTATCGGCATGGGAGATATCGGTACGAATCTGGCCCGGCGCGTCAAGGCGCTCGGCGCCGCTCATGTTTGCGGCGTGCGCCGCACTAAGAAGCCTTCGGATCCGGCCTATGATCAGGTGCTGACGCTGGCGGAGCTGCCGGAGGCGGTCAAGGATGCGGATATTGTGGCGCTGTGTCTTCCGGCTACCAAGGAGACAAATGGCATTTTCTCTAAAGAAATCATTGACGGGCTTAGCCCAAAAACTTTTGTCGTGAATGTGGGGCGCGGCTCTGCAATCGACCAGCCGGCTCTTATCGCGGCTCTCAACGAGGGGCGTATCGCCGGGGCGGCGCTGGATGTGATGACGCCGGAGCCTCTGCCGATTGAAGATCCCTTATATGATGCTGCCAATGTAATTTTGACGCCACATATCTCCGGCAACATGTCTCTGGGGCATACCTGTGATTTGAACGTGGATATGTTTTGCCGCAATCTGAAGCGGTATTTTACGGGGGAGCCGCTGCATCATCTGGTGGATCGTTCTGTCGGCTACTAAATAAATAGGAAGAAATCCGAAAAACCTATTGACTTTTAAATCAAACCTATTACAATTAAGTCTGTTCGTTTTAAGGGGCCTGAGCCTCCTGAAACGAACAGGCATTTTTTTTAGAAAGCGAAGTGAAAATCTCTCATGTATTTATTTTTACTATTTATCTGGTTTATGCTAAACGGGCGCATTACGCTGGAAATCACCCTATTTGGCCTGCTTCTCAGCGCTTTGGTATATTGGTTTGCCCGTACTTATCTTCACTATACCTTAAAAAAAGAATGGCAGCTGTTTAAGCGGCTGGGGCTGTTTTTACTCTATGTCGCCGTACTGCTCTGGGAAATCTTAAAGGCCAACTGGAATGTCATTCTGCTGATTATTGCCGGCGAGCGCCATACTGACAGCTCCATTATCTCGGTGCGTATTCCTCTCAAAACGCAGCTGGCTCGCACTATTCTGGCCAATTCTATCACGCTCACCCCCGGTACGATCACTATCTCGCTGGATGACGACCTGTATACCATTCATGCGCTTCGTCCCAGTCTGGCTGAGGGGATCGAGAACAGCACTTTCGTAAAACTGCTACATAAAATGGAGGAGCTATCATGATTGAGACAGCGTATCAGATTTTATATGAAGTTTCTTTGATCATATTGGGAATCGGCATTTTTCTGGCTATGATCCGCGCTATCAAAGGGCCGCGCGTGGCAGACCGCGTAGTCGCCATCAATATGATCGGTACCATGACCATGCTTTCCATCGCCATCTTAGCTCTGGCGCTGCATCAAAGCTATCTGCTGGACGTCTGCCTCATCTATGTGATGATCAGCTTTCTGGCCGTTATCGTACTGTGTAAAATATATATCACCGTCTATCTTGATAAAAAAGAAAAACAGGAAGCCCGCACTCTTTCTGCCGGTGAACAGCCGGCGGATGCAGAGCAAAAGGAGGAAACAACATGCTAGATTGGACTCTATTTATTCTCTCGGCCATTTTCATCATCGCCGGTCTCTGCATCATCGTGCTCGCCTGCCTTGGCGTGCACCGCTTCCATTTTGTGCTGAACCGCATGCATTCCGCCGCCATGGGTGATACTCTGGGCATTTTATTTATTATCTTAGGGCTCATGATTGCCAACGGCTTCAATCTGGCACTCCTCAAGCTGCTGTGCATTATCCTGTTTATGTGGCTTGCCAGCCCGGTATCCTCCCATCTGATCACTAAGCTGGAATACATTACCAATGAACATCTGTCCAAAACATGCCGCTTCATCGATATGACCGGCTCATCCAAAGAAACGGAGGAAACAAGCGATCATGGAACTCTTTAAAATGATTCTATTAGCACTGCTCGTTATCTGTGCCATCTCTGTCAGTTTCACGAAGAATTTGCTAACCTCCGTGATCATTCTGATGTCATATAGCCTCATCATGTCCATCATCTGGGCGCTTCTCATGGCGCCGGATCTTGCCATCACAGAGGCTGCCGTGGGTGCCGGCGTCACCAGCGTGCTCTTCTTTATCACACTGAGAAAAATCCATCTGATTAAAGGAGAGGAGGAAGCAAACGATGAATCATCCGAATCAACCCAACATCATTGAAAAATTTAAGCTCTGGTGGCATGGCGATCTGGACCTTTCCGAGCACCTGCAGGATGGGAGCCGGCAGCTTCCCATCAAAAATACCAAGCCCGGTCACGAATATGACTCCTATTTAAAAGAGGCTCCCAAGGGTATTTCACTTCTGGAAATTCGTTCCTTTGAACGCATCTACCAGATCTTCGCTGTCGCTACCTGTGTCATTCTGATTGGTGTACTGCTTTGGGCCGTTTCTTACCTGCCTGCCTTTGGCGCTCCCTATTCTCCCGATACTAACGAGGTTTATCTGCGCTATATCAACAGCGGTATTCAGGAAACCGGTGCTATCAACTATGTAGCCGGTATGATCTTAGATTACCGTGCGTTTGATACGCTGGGTGAATCCCATGTACTGTTCACCGCGATTTGCTGTGTTTTCATCATGCTGCGCATCGATGACAACGAAACCTGGGATGATGAGCTTTCTCACCAGCTGGAAACAGAGCATCTGCTTGACCTTCCGCAGGACCCTATTTTAAAATACACGGCGGCTGTTTTGCTGCCGGCGATCATTCTGTTTGGCATTTATATCATTTTAAATGGCCATCTTTCTCCCGGCGGCGGCTTTTCCGGCGGCGCTATCATCGGCGCCGGCCTGATCCTGTTTAATCTGGCCTATGGCTCCGAAACGGCGGGCCGATTCTTTACGCCTCGTCTGTTTAAAACCGTTTCCCTCTGCGCTCTGGGCTTTTACAGCATTGCTAAATGCTACTCCTTCTTTACCGGCGCCAACCATCTGGAAAGTCATATTCCGTTAGGAACTCCCGGCAATATCCTGAGCAGCGGTCTCATCTTGCCTCTTAACATTGCGGTTGGACTCGTAGTGGCCTGCACAATGTATGGATTCTATTGTATGTTCAAGAAAGGAAACTTCTAATGGGCGCCAATTTTATGATCAACTATGAAGAGCTTACAGCCATGATCCTATTTGGTATTGGCTTTACTACTTTGCTGTTTAACCGCAATCTGCTCAAAAAGATTATTGGACTTAACTTAATGGATACCGGTGTCTATCTGTTTTTAACCTCCATGGGCTATATTCAGGGACGCCTGGCTCCCATCCTGACCGATAACCTGACAGCAGCACAAAACTATGTAAATCCCATCCCGGCCGGCCTTGTACTCACCGGTATTGTAGTATCTGTCAGTGTGACGGCCATCATGCTTTCTCTCACCGTACGTCTGTACCGCCGCTATCACACGCTGAATCTGGATGAAATTTACATGTATGCACAGAATGATCATTCTGAAGAAGGGGGGAATCATTAAATGGAGTTTCTACGCAACTTTCCTCTGTTTACCATTGTTCTCTCCCTGCTCTGCTCCGTCATCAGCTCCATTATAAACGCCAAATGGGCAAAACGGCTTTATGCCGTCATGGGGCTTCTTGTGACGGTCATGACAGCCTGCGTATTCATTTATACGCAGTATCTGGATGCTCCTTTTGTCTATCAAATGGGGCATTTCCCTGCGCCATGGGGCAACGAAATCTCCATCGGTCCCTTAGAAGCCGCTATTGCCGTCATCTTCTGTATTATCTTGTACTTATCCGTATTTGGCGGCTATCACAAGCTCAAAGAAGATATCCGCGAAAGCAAGCGCAATCTGTACTTTGTGCTGATCAATCTGGTGCAGGTTTCCCTGCTGGCACTTCTCTATACCAATGACGTATTCACGGCATATGTATTTATCGAGATCTCAACGCTGGCCTCCTGCGGCCTGCTCATGATTCGCCAAATCGGCCGCACCACTGCCGCCGCTACACGTTATATGATCTTTAGCCTGTTGGGGTCCGGTCTGTTTTTGATCGGCATCATCATGCTCTACAACATCACCGGCCATCTTTTGATTCCCAACATCAAGGAGACTGTGGCACTGGTTGCCTTCAACGGACAGTACCGCGTACCGCTCACGGTATGTATCGCTTTGATTACCCTTGGCCTCGCCATCAAAAGCGGATGCTTCCCCTTTCATTTCTGGATGCCCGATACCTATGGATATGCAACGCCCAGCTCCAGCGCCATCCTGTCCGGTCTGATCTCTAAAGGATACATACTGGTGCTGATCAAATTTATCTACCGTGTCATTGGACTTGACATTTTTATGAGCACCGGCATCAATAACATCTTATTCCTCTTCGGTATTCTCGGCATGATCCTCGGTTCTATGAGTGCAATCAAGGAAAACAACATCAATCGCATGATCGCCTTTTCCTCCGCTGCTCAGATCGGCTATATCTACATGGGGATCGGCCTCGGCACTGTCGACGGTACGCTTGCCGCTATCTTCCACATTCTGACGCATGCACTCACCAAACCTCTGCTTTTTCTGGCTGCCTCCCGCCTGGAAGCTGCCTCCGGAAACAGCAAGAGATTCTCCGATCTAACCGGTGCAGGGCACCGCAACCGGCTCGCGGGATTTGCCTTTACGGTCGGGGCTCTGTCCATGATTGGTATTCCCGGTCTCATGGGCTTCATCTCCAAGCTGCTGTTTGCCACCTCGTCCATGGTCGTACCCAGCAAGCTTGTACTCACCATGGCGGCTCTGGCAATCAGTACTTTACTCAATACGCTTTATTTCTTCCGGACAATCATCCGTATCTATACACCCGCACCGGATTCCCCTTATGCCGGCGAAAAAGTACATTTGAAACAGCAGGGCCTGTTTGCCCTCTCTGCTTCCGGGTTTATTCTGATTAACCTCTTCTGTGGCTTACAGTCTCAGCCGGTTGTGGATCTCCTCACAAGAGGTCTGAATCTGTTCCATTAATTCAAGGAGGATCCGTCATATGTTATTACTTATTGCTATTTTTCTGCCGCTGATTGTCGGTGTACTTCTTCCGGTTCTGCCGCTGAAACAACGGACATATAAGCTGAGTCTTATTTTCCTTACCCTTGCGGTCACAGCCGGTCTGGTTCTGACGGCAGCTCTGCAGCAGAATCAAACGACCATCACGCTCTTCTCCTTTAGTGAAACTCTCTCCGTCCGCTTCCATTTAGATGCAGTCGGTACGATTTTCTCCTTATTTTCTGCGTTTCTCTGGCTCTGCATTGGCCTTTACTCTTTTCGCTATATGCAGCACGAGCAGCGTGAAGATCGCTTTTTCTGCTTTTATCTGCTGGCGCTTTCCTTTACCCTTGCTCTTGATTTTGCAGAAAACGTCCTCACCATGTATCTGGCCTTTGAGCTGGTGACGCTCTCCACCTTTCCTTTGGTGCTGCATAATCAAAAACCGGAATCGATCCGTGCCAGCCTCAAATATCTATTTTATTCAATCGCCGGCGCTTTTCTGGCCCTCTT
Source organism: uncultured Clostridia bacterium (assembly GCA_947570515.1). Taxonomy (GTDB): domain Bacteria; phylum Bacillota; class Clostridia; order Lachnospirales; family Bianqueaceae; genus CALWPV01. The sequence continues at coordinate 12,203 of CANOUM010000001.1, read as the reverse complement.
CGGCGTTTTCCTGATTGCGCATTATGCAGATACGCTCAGTTTTACTCTGGGCGGCGTACTGGACGCGCTTACTGCAGGGCAGCACCGTGCACTCCTGCAGACAGCCGCCTTTTGTATGCTGCTTGGCTTCGGTGCCAAATGCGGCCTCTATCCGCTGCATGGCTGGCTGCCCTCTGCCCATCCGGTCGCACCGGCGCCTGCCAGCGCACTGCTCTCTGCCCTGATCGTCAAGGCCGGCGTGCTCTGCTGCATCCGTACCAGCTATTTCTTGTTTGGCGCTGATTTTCTGCGCGGCAGCTGGGTACAAACTGTCTGGATGATTCTGGCACTGCTCACCATTTTCTTAGGCTCTATGATGGCCTTTCGCGAAAAACGCCTCAAAAAACGGCTGGCCTACTCTACAGTCAGCCAGGTATCCTATATTTTGCTGGGACTTAGCTGCTTCACGGCAGACGGCGCAACAGGCGCGCTCCTGCACAGCATTTTTCATGCTCTTATCAAATCCGGTCTCTTCATGACAGCCGGTGCCATCATCTTTCAAACAGGCGCTGTCACCGTCGATGAACTTGCGGGAATCGGCAAAAAAATGCCCTGGACGATGCTCTGCTTCACCATCCTTTCATTAGCCCTCGTCGGCATTCCGCCTACAGGCGGCTTTGTCAGCAAGTGGTTTCTCTGTATTGGTGCGCTAAATGCGGATCTGGGTGCATTTTCCTACATCGCCCCCGTGATTCTGCTGATTTCTGCCCTTTTGACGGCAGGCTATCTGCTGCCCATTTCTCTGCGCGGCTTTTTGCCCGGCCCCGGCTGCATACAGACTCAGCGGCAGGAGGCCTCCTGGCAGATGCTGCTTCCCCTGTTTATCGTCACCCTGCTCAGCCTGCTGCTGGGAATTTTCACCGAGCCTCTGGTCTCTGCTTTGGCTGCGGTGCTTATGTAAGGAGGTTCTCTCATGCATGCTGCAATTTTATTCATTGCTATTTTGCTTCCGCTTGCAGGCGGCATTGGCATCTATTTCATTCAAAATCATATTCGTCTGCGCCGCGTTTACACGCTGGCCATTACACTGCTCACCACGCTGCTTGTCTGGCTTCTTATTTTAAACCGGCCCTCTGGCAGCTTCATTCTGCTGCACTTCACTCAGAACCTCAATATCAGCTTTTCACTGGACGGTCTGGGCTGTCTGTTTGCCGGCATGATCTCCTGCCTCTGGCCTCTGGTCACGCTGTATGCCTTTGAATACATGGAGCATGAGCACCGGCAAAATTCCTTTTTTATGTTTTTCACCATGACCTACGGCATTACGCTCGGCGTAGCGCTCAGCGCCAACATGCTCACGATGTACCTCTTTTATGAGCTGCTCACGCTCGTTACACTGCCGCTGGTCATTCATGAGCTCGGACATGACGCCATGTATGCCGGAAGGAAGTATCTTTATTTCTCGCTGGGCGGCTCTGCGCTCGCCTTTCTGGGATTGGTATTTGTCATTGTATACAGCGGCTCTACCGCCTTTGTCCTAGGCGGTGATGTGAATCCCAGTCTGGGTACCAATCGTCTCAGCACCCTCCTGATCGTCTATGTGATCTCCTTTATGGGCTTTGGCGTAAAAGCAGCCGTATTTCCCCTGCACAGCTGGCTGCCAACCGCCGGTGTGGCTCCTACTCCGGTCACCGCTCTGCTCCACGCAGTAGCCGTTGTAAAGGCCGGTGTATTTGCCATCACTCGGCTCACGTATTATTGCTACGGTACAGAGCTGCTGGCCGGTACCTGGGCCCAATATACCGTGATGGGACTCGTTATTTTTACCATTCTCTTCGGCTCTGCCATGGCGCTTAAAGAGCGGCATTTTAAACGGCGCCTGGCCTATTCAACCGTGAGCAACCTTTCCTATATTCTTTTTGGCATCACCATGATGAACCCGATCGGCATGGCCGCCGGTCTGCTTCATCTGCTTTTCCATTCCGTGATGAAAATCCTTGGCTTTTTGAGCGCCGGTTCAGCCATCCACAAATCCGGACGCGAATATATCTTTCAGCTCGATGGCCTGGGACGCAAAATGCCGGTTACCTTTGCCTGTCTCACCGTAGCCGGTCTTGGTCTGACGGGTATTCCTCTTTTTGCCGGTTTTATCAGCAAATGGCAGCTGGCAGAGGCCGCTCTTGAAACAGGCGGCGTACCTGCGCTGATCGGCATCTGTATTTTGCTGATTTCCGCACTGCTGACAGCGCTCTACATGCTTTCAATCAGCGTCCGCGCCTTCTTTTCACCACTGCAGACGCTTCCCGGCCTGCCTTCTCCGAAAGAATCCGGCTGGCGCATGCTGCTGCCTCTTTGTCTGTTTGCCGTGCTCGTTCTGGTGATGGGCATCCATCCGCAGCCTTTTCTGCGCCTAGTCTCTGCCATTGCGCAGGGAACATTTTAAGGAGGTACCGTGCTATGGAATTTATGCTGCTTGTTTTACTGATCCTGCCCATTCTGGGCGCTGGTCTGGCCTATCGCTTTCCAAAGCCATGGCTGCTGGCCTCTCTTCTCTTCGCAGAGGCAGCTCTCACGACTCTTTTATGCTGTTTTCAGCCTCTGGAGCTGACCATTGCTCCGATTCTTTTAGGCGGCCTGCATATACGTCTGGATGGATTTCGTGCCATCTACGCCTTTTTAACAGGAGCGGCCTGGCTTCTTTCCGGCTTATTCTCCAAGGAATATTGTCGTCAGCTTCACCGCCTTGGCCGTTATTATGCCTTTCTGCTGCTCACGCTGGCTGGCACAATGGGCGTCTTTCTTTCTGCCAATCTGCTCACAACCTGGATTTGCTTTGAATTTATGTCCTTTTCCTCCTATGTACTGGTCGCTCATGAAGAGGATTCCGCTGCGCTGCGCGCTGCCGCCAGCTACCTTACCTATGGCGTAATCGGCGGCCTTGCTATTCTGATGGGACTTGTACTGCTTTATCAGCAGACCGGTACCTTGGAGCTTCATACCCTGCGTGCTGCCTGTGAGCCTCTTTCTGTACAGGCTTTACTGCCTGCCGGGCTCTGCATGCTGGCTGGCTTCGGCGCCAAAGCTGGCATGTTTCCGCTGCATACCTGGCTGCCCGCCGCGCATCCCGTAGCTCCGGCCCCCGCAAGTGCGCTCCTCTCCGGCATTATTGTTAAAACCGGCATTTACGGCATCGCGCTCGTAACCGTGAACCTCTTTGCCGGCCTCGCCGGCGGCGCGCTCTGGGGCAATATCCTGCTGGCGCTTTCGATCGCAACCATGGTGATCGGCGGCGTACTGGCTCTCTTTTCGGTCAATCTCAAGCGCACGCTGGCCTGTTCCTCTATGAGCCAGATGGGCTTTGTGATTTTCGGTCTGGCCTGCACAAGTCTGCTGGGTGAGCACAGCCTGCTGGCAGCCAGCGGCGCCGTGCTGCACATGATCAATCACACGCTGTTTAAACAGGTTCTGTTCACGCTGGCCGGCATCGTCATGCTAAATACCGGCAGTCTTGAACTCAATGACATCCGGGGCTGCGGCCGCAAGAAACCGGCACTGCTGATTGCCTATCTCTGCGCAGCGCTTGGCCTTGGCGGCATCCCGCTCTTTAGCGGCTATATCAGCAAAACCCTGCTGCATGAAGCGCTGCTGCACTATATGGGCACGGCCGCCTCCGGCTGGTACGCTGCTGCGGAATGGCTCTTTTTGCTCAGCGGCGGCCTTACGGTAGCCTATATGATCAAGCTCTTTGTTGTACTCTTCATTGACCGGCCGGCAAAGCCGGAAAAAGTTCACGCTCCCTATATGACCAAGCTCACCATGCTCTCCTTGTGCCTGCCGGCACTGGCGATCCCGATCATGGGCGTCTTGCCCCATCTGACTATGGACCGCCTTGCTACTGCCTCCATGTCCTTCTTTGGCAGTCACGAGGCGCTGAGCAGCATTGCCTATTTTTCCTTTGAGAATCTAAAGGGAGCCCTCATTTCCATCGGTATTGGCTGCGTTTTATATTTTGGCATTGTGCGCCTGTGCCTGATGAAAAAAGGCGAATATATAAACCGCTGGCCCAAGTTCCTGGATCTGGAGCGTTTTGTTTATATCCCTGTACTGCTGCGCCTCCTCCCTTCGCTTTTGGGCGGCCTGTGCCGGATCCTCTGCGATCTGCCGGATCTTTTGATCATTTTCCTGCGCCGCACCCTGTTTCATGAGGCGCGCAGTCATGTTTCTCCCATTGCGCATCATCGGTTTGCCTATTACTTAGGATCTCTATCCGACCGGGCACGAGCCAATGTAGAAGGAGATTCCGATGATCCCTATAAACAGCATGAAACGGCCATTACCTTTGCCCGCAAATCTGAAGCGTAAAGCCATACGACACGGCAGATTTTCGGAAACTTTTCCTTTTCTCTTATCATGGCCTGCATAGGCATTGGCATTACCCTGCTCTATATGATTTTCTCATAAAGAAGCAAAAATGGTATCAAAAAAACGGTACGCGTCAACACGATGCGTACCGTTTTTTATGCTTCATTTCATGTGTTTTATCTACATATAACCTCACCCTTGGCTTCTTCCATATCCATGATCACCTCACCGACAGCAGGTACATAGATATGTCCGCACAGCGGATTCTTGATACTGATGATGGGCGCTGTGAGCGTTGCTTCGACTTCGGATCGTTCAAAACTCAGATCGGTATCTACCATTTCGCAATCGATCAGACGCAGCCCCTTACAATAGCAAAGCGGCTGTGTACCGATAATTTTACAGTTCTCAAATGTAATATTCTCACTGTACCAGGCCAGATATTCGCCCTTCACAACGCTGTTTCTGACCACGATATTCTTCGCATGCCAAAACGCATCCTTGGTATCAAACACACAATTTTCAAATACGGAGTCCTCGATATACTGGAAAGAATACTTTCCCTTCAGCTCTACATCATAAAAGTGCAGATTGTCGGAGCGCAGCATAAAATACTCACTCTGCGCCGTACAATTATGCATTTCGATCTCATGAACCGACCATCCAAATTCGGGAGAGATCAGATCACAGTCATACATCTTCACATGACTGCATTCACGCAGGGCCTTAATACCATGCAGCTTGGTGTCCCGGATTTCAATATCGTGTGAATACCAAAGCGCCGCCCGGCAAAGCTCTGTCATCTCTGATGATACAATTTTGAGTCCTTGATCATGCCAAAACGGATAGCGCAAATTTAAAAAGCTCTGCTCTACCGTGATATTTTTCCCTTCTTTAAATGCGCTCTCCCCATCTGCCGGTCCGTCAAATTTACACTCCTTCACCACGAGATCCTGTGCTGCATATAACGCTCTTTCTTCATCAAACGTTTGATTTTGAATTATCTTCATTCTTGTCGCCTTCCTCCATTTTATTTCTGCTCTTTTTCCAAATCAGGTGTCAATCTATATATGTCTCTCTATTATATATCCTTTTGTACTATACTCCATCTTTTGTAAAATAGCAAATACTCATATCCAATACCCATCCATGCTTGACAACTATAGTATCATCTGATATATCTACTCTATATGAAATATAGGAGGATTTTCCCATGGAACTCAGAGTCTTACAATACTTTCTTGCCGTTGCCAGAGAACAAAGTATCTCAGGGGCTGCCGCCTCTCTCCACCTTTCTCAGCCTACGCTTTCCCGTCAGCTAAAAGATCTGGAAACAGAACTGGGCAAAGATCTTTTCATTCGCGGAAACCGCAAAATCACTCTCACAAATGAAGGTATGATTCTGCGCAAACGTGCCAAGGAGATCATGGAACTGGTTCAAAAAGCTGAAGATGAGATATCCCTCTCCGATGACCTGATTGCCGGTGATATTACAGTCGGCGCAGGAGAAACAGACAATATCCGGTTTCTGGCCAGAGCTATGCAGTGCCTGCAAAAGCAGTACCCGCTCGTCCATCTTCATATTATCAGCGGTGACAGAGTGACGGTCATGGAAGATCTGGACCGCGGGCTCATTGATTTTGGCCTTGTATTCGGAGAGGTCGATGCCTCCAAATATGAAGTTATGCCCGTCCCCTATCGGGACACCTGGGGCGTTATCATGCGCCGTGATGCCCCCTTAGCCAAAAAAGAGAGCATCACAGCCGATGACCTGCTTGACAAACCGCTCATTCTTTCGCGCCAGGCCTTTCAAAATGAAAATTTCCGCAAATTTTTCCCCTGTCCGCCGGAAGAGCTTCATATCGTCGCAACCTACAATTTATTCTTTAATGGTTCACTCATGGTCGACGAAGGGATGGGGTATGCGATCGGCTTTGACAAACTGATCAACACCCATGCTGATCACAATCTGTGCTTCCGGCCCTTACAGCCAAGCCTAAAAGCGAATATGTATATCATCTGGAAAAAATATCAGGTCTTAACCAAGGCGTCCGAAAAATTTCTCCAAAGACTTGACCGATGTATTTTTTCCCAGCGATAATATACTGACCTGCTTATGAACGCATCTTATAAAAGTACCTTTTGCAAAATTTCCTTGAGCCCCTCCGCCATACACATAAAGCCCAGATCATTAGGATGACACCCATCCACCGTTGCACTATCTCCTCCTAATCGCAGCATCGTGCTCCCATCTATCCAGTATACATTTCGATCCCCCCGCGCATAAGCTTCCTCATATGTTGCACGAATGATCGCCCGTCTCATCTTCTCCTCTTCATTCAGCACCAATTTAGGCCGCGAAAGCAGGATCACCGGTAATTCCGGCTGTCTCCTGCGAATCTGCCTAAACATCCGTGCATGCGTCCTCTGCAAATGCCCTGCACTCGGCGCATTGTGATCATAATCATACACAAAGGCCGCCATCGCAAGGCCTGCTATATACGTGCCCATCGTTTCCTCGCCCTTCGCATTGCCTGAAAATCCAAGATTGCAAAAATCCATCCCCAGCGCACGCGACAAAATGCTCTGATAAGCATTCCCCGGCCGGGAAGCACATCCGCCCTGCGTAATGGACGACCCATAAAATACAACCGGTCCATGCGCATATCCTGCCGCCGTTGTGACGCTGCAGCCCGCCTTTAGACCAATCCTCAATTCTTTTACACCGCTGTAAAGCGGAAAATTGATCGTAATATCCTGCCCGGCGGCTTCGTCCGGAAGCTCTAAAAGCGCTTCATAAGAACTCTGCAGATCAAATGGCGGCATAAACGTACCGCCGTAGCATTCCTTACCTTCCCGCTGATAATACAGATCAAAACCAGCGCTTCCGCTCAAAGCAAAATGCGGCATTCTGCCTATATGATAAAGCTCCGCATGGATCGCAACATACGGTGAATCCGTCCCAAAGCGTACGCGGCCTCCTGCCGTATTCGTATTGAGATAGGAAACGCCTTCGCTCACCTGCGCGGCAATCTCTGCAGGCATCCGCAAAAAACCTTCCTCTGAGCACGATGGCCTCAGAAGGCCATATATCTGAAAGGGCGCCTGCCGTACATCATAAAAAACCACATCCTGTCTGCCGCCGACCTGTCTCAGGCGAAAGTTAGGATCTACGACTTCAAGCTGATTCATGACATTCCTTCTCGCAAAATTTTTTCTTTAAACTGCTTCCATCGCTCCGCAACAGGCTTTGCCACTGCCCCCTGACGGCATAGTTCGTCCAGCTCCTGCGGCGTTACCCAGCGGGCGTCTACTGTCTCGCCCTCCTGCAGCTGTATCTCGCTCAGCTTTATATCACGATGCAGCAAATAGGTATCGACAAAGCAGCCATCCAAACCATCGCTGCTTTCCCTAACGACCGTTCCCATATACTGCAGCTCTTGCTCTGCTGCCGCAATTCCGGTTTCCTCCCGCAGCTCGCGCGCAGCCGCCTGATGACTGCTCTCACCCATTTGCGCGGCTCCGCCGCTGTTTTCCCATGTATTCGGATATACCTCCTTTTGAGGATGCCGCAGTGTCAGCAAAATCTGCCCCTGCGTATTCATAACCCAAATTCCGACAACCAGTCGATAATATCCTGCGGGCATGGGCTCGCCTCGCAGCATGCTTCTTCCAGTTTTCTCCCTATTGGCTGTATATAAGTCCCAACGCTCCATTGCTGTCTCCTATCGTTTCATAATATTTGAAATATCTTTATTTTCGCCGATCACAACCAGAATGTCTCCGGCTTTAAGGTCTTCTTTGGGATCAATTTTGACGATAATGCTTTCGTCTCTGCAAATTGCAATGACTGAGATATCATAGATGTTACGCACGCGCAGCTCATTGAGGCTATGCCCCACCCATTTTGAAGGAATCGAGATTTCGCTCACGCTGTATTGATCCGACAGCTCCAGATAGTCAATCAGGCTTTCGCTTACCAAAGAACGCGCCAGCCGCGCGCCGGCTTCCCGCTCTGTCATAAGGATTTTATCTGCACCTACCTTTTTGAGAAGCTTGGCATGCAGCGCATCCGCTGCTTTGGCAATGATCATGCGTGCTCCCAGCTCCTTGCAGAGCACCGTTGCCATGATGGAGGACTGCACGTCTCCGCCGATACTGATGATGACCGCATCGAAATTCTGAACCCCTAGCTGCAAAAGTGCTCGTTCGTCCCTCAGATCAGCCTGCGCCGCCACGGTGACATGATCCTTGATGGCCTCCACTTTCGCGCTTTCAATATCAACGGCCAGCACCTCCTGTCCCATTTCAAACAGCTGAAGGGCCAGACTCGTTCCAAAACGCCCCAAGCCAATAATAACAAAGCTTTTTTTCATTTTTGATATATCCTTTCTTGTTAAATCCTTATCCAATCATGATATTGCCTGCGGGATACTGCACCACCGGCTCCGTTTCTTCACGGCCCAGTGATGCAACCAGAGTCATCAGTCCCACACGCCCCAAGTACATAAAAATGCATAAAACCGCTTTTGTAAACATGCCGGCCTCTGCTGTCACACCTGCCGTAAGTCCGACGGTCCCGAGCGCAGAGCAAAGCTCGTAGGCCAGATCCAGCATGTCCATTCCTTTTTCTGCCACCGAAACGGAGAGAAGTCCCAAAAACAATATGCCAAGCGCAAACATAAACAGGCATAGAGCACGCCGCACCGTGGCAACATCAAACCGTCTTCCATACACCTCTACATCCTTTTTTCCCAGCACTAGGGCACGAATCGTAAGCAGCAGCACCGCCAGCGTAGTGATCTTGATGCCGCCGCCTGTTCCTCCGGGCGCTGCACCGATAAACATGAGAATACAGGAAAGAAGCTTTCCGGCGCCGCTAAGATCAGCCTGCGAGATGCTAAAAAACCCTGCAGTACGACAGGTAACTGACTGAAAGGCCGCTCCCCATATCTTATCCGGCACTGAAAGCGACCCCAGCGTTTTAGGATTATCATATTCAAAAGCCAGAAAAAGCACCATGCCCGCAACGATCAAGACCACGCTCATCAAAAGCACGACTCGGGCCTGCGTCATAAGGCGATGGTATCTTCGGTAGCTTACTACATTATGGATCACCGCAAACCCGAGTCCTCCCAGCACAATCAGAGCCATAATCGTCATATTGACCAAGGGATCTGCCACATAGCGCTGCAGCGATCCTTCCGCCCCCAGCAGATCAAAACCGGCATTACAAAAAGCTGATACGCTGTGAAATATGCTGTTCCAGATTCCCTTTGCCCAGCCAAACCGCGGTACAAAACGGATTGCCAGCAGCACAGCTCCCGTTCCTTCTACAGCAAAGGTATACCGCACGGCTGACCGCATCATCTGCTGCGCGCTCATCAGGCTCTCTTCACTCATAGCCTCCTTCAAAATGACGCGGTTGCGAAGCGAAATCTTACGCCTCATGATCAAGAATAAGAAAGTCGTCATGATCATAAACCCAAGGCCGCCTACCTGAATCAGCACTAGCAAAATGCCCTGTCCAAAGCCTGTAAAATAGGTGACGGTATCAACCACCGTCAGCCCCGTTACACAAGAAGCTGAGGTCGCTGTAAAAAGCGCGTCAAAAAGCGTCATGCTGCCACTCCTCGTCGCTGCCGGCAGCATCAAAAGCAGCGTTCCCGCGACAATCACACTTAAAAAGCCAAGCGGCAAAATCTGAATCGGCCGGATCCCTCTCTTCGTCTTTTTTTTCATCTGCAAACGCCTCCTTTACCGTCTCAATACCCTGCGCATCAAAAGCACCAAAACAAACCCACAGCCAAACCCGCAAAAGTCCAGCAATATATCTGTCACCATCGGCCCGCGGCCGCTTAAAATCTGAATCGATTCATCCGCAACCGCCGTCATAAGCCCTAAGGCCGCGCAGTTAAAAACTGCCTGCAGGCTCCTCCTGTCTTTCCCCATGCACAGCGCATATTCTGCCCCCAGCAGCGCATACTCACAAAAATGCCCTGCCTTGCGGATCAGATGCTCACTCAAAGACAGACGCAGAACCTCCTGAAGCCACAGCGTCAGCCCTCCGCTCATCTGCGAAGACTGCATGGGCGGCATCATCGAATTGATCCAAATCAGCAGGGTCGTCAGTATCAAAACCACAGGACCTATATATTTTTTCTTTCCATTCATTTCAATTTATGGTATCCTTTCTTTAGCGCGGCCATGCCGCAATAACTTTAGTATAGTCCTTTTTTGTTTCAATAGCAAGTTAGGAGGAAGTTTTTATGAAATTAGGTCTTGTTTTAGAGGGCGGTGCCAGCCGGGGATATTTTTCCTGCGGCATGCTGGAGGCTTTGGAACGCGAAGGTATCATGTCCGACATGATTATCGGCACTTCAGCCGGCATTGCCAATGGCGTATCGTATGCCAGCCATCAGGCACGGCGCAATTACATCATTGCAACCCGCTATCTTTCAGATCCCCGTTATATGGGCTGGAAGCATATGCTGAATCGTTCTAACCGCTCATACTACAATCTTTCTTTTGTATTTGAAGAGCTGCCGGATCGCCACCTTCCATTTAATTTTCATGCTTTTAAGGCCTATCCCGGCGAGGTGATGGCTGCCGTGACCAATATGCACACCGGAAAGGTTGAATATCTGCCTGTTCCACGGGATGATAAGTCTTTTAAAGTTCTCCAGGCCTCCTGCGCCCTGCCCCTGCTGTTCCCGCCGATCATGCTGAATGGCAAGCCCTATATGGACGGCGGTATCGTCAGCTCCATTCCCATCCAGCCGGCGCTGGATGCTGCCTGTGATAAAATCATTGTCATTCTTACCCCGCCGCGGGATTACCAGAAAGCTCCCAGCCGGAGCATGAATTTATTGGCCCGTCACTATCGCCGTTACCCTGCCTTTGCCAATGCTCTCCAATATCGATACCGTACCTACAATCAGGAGCTGGCGCGCATTGCACAGCTCGAACGCGAAGGCCGGCTTTTTGTGCTGGCTCCCAAGGAGCCGCTTGCGATACACCGTACAGAAAGCGATCCTGCCATTTTGGCGCATCTGTATGAGCTGGGGTATCAGACATTTTACGAACGGTTTCCTGCTCTGCAGGCCTATTTGCAGGCATAATAAAAGAGCGTCCCCTCCGATGGGACGCTCTTTATGTTTAACCTTTACAGCGTAATCTGTTTGCTTGTCTTGCCGACTTTAGCATTGCCACCCGTGAAGGTGAGCGTGGTGCCTGCTTTGGCTTTGATCACCCATGTGATGACCTTTTCACATCCATCACCGTTTCCGGTAGACGGACCCAGCGTAGACATTGAGGCTCCCAGTGTGGAGAAGCCGCCCAGCTGCCCGATCGTCTCGGTCTGCTTGCCCTGTACCAGTTCGATGCCTTCGCCTTCAATGCTCACGGTCAAATCGCGTACGATCTTGGCATTTTTAGCTTCTGCCGTAATATAGGTTGGCAGATATCCTTGATTGGCCAGCGTTGCCTGCACTTTATAAACATCTGCGCCGACATTTTCAGCCGTTATATTGGTGAAACGAATGAGCGGAAGTGTCTTAACGGCACGCAGGAAGAAACGCGTATGCTTTTCGACTTCCTGAGGCAAATATTTAACCGGAGGATTCTGCACGATATGCTTATAATCAATACCGCCAATCTCTACCTCGCCCAGCTGCGGATGCTGGAATTTGGTCCATGGCTTAAATCCTTCGCCATCATTATGCTCATCGATCCATTTGATATATTTGTAGTGCTGCTCTTCCTTCTCCTCATCTGTCAAATCCGTATCCTTAACCTGCGGAAATACCAGCGGAATACCGGCACGCGGATTCAGATCCCAGCACTCGATCGCATAGGTATGC